>NZ_JACSMC010000014.1:0-68761 GCF_018618435.1 Exiguobacterium sp. s150
CGGCCACACCCGTTCCCATGCCGAACACGGAAGTTAAGCGCTTCAGCGCCGAAAGTAGTTGGGGGTCTCCCCCTGTGAGGATAGGACGTTGCCAGGCAACATGAGACGATCGAGCATCCGCTCGGTCGTTTTTCTTATGTAACTTATTTAGGCAGTTGACGTAATGTAAACTATATGCTAATATAATAATCGTCTAGTGGCGATAGCGAAGTGGTCACACCCGTTCCCATGCCGAACACGGAAGTTAAGTACTTCAGCGCCGAAAGTAGTTGGGGGTTTCCCCCTGTGAGGATAGGACGTTGCTAGGCCAGCGCAAAGGACGATTGAGCAAATGCTCGATCGTCCTTTTTTGTCGTTCAGACTGAAACTTTCGAGACATTCTTTCGTACAGATAAGAGACCAATAGAACGAAGACCTCAAAGCAAGCGAAAGGAGAACCTAACATGACCGATTTTCATCAACAACAACTTGATTTGCAACAGCGTCTCTCTGAACGAGATCGACTCGCTCGCAAGTTGAAAACACTTGATAAACAAATTGCCGAACATGAAACGGTGCGAAAGCAACTGCTAAACTCCTTCACGAAAGAACAGCGTGACGTGTATGATTTAGAGTCGTTCTCGCTCGTTAATACGTGGCGAAAGTTTCGCGGGACATTCAATGAACAAAAAACAATTGAATTGGAAGAGGCAGCCCGGGCCGAACTGAAGTTACGAGAACATGAGAAGATGATTGATGAGTTGGAGCTCGAACGCCGCGATCTTCGTGAGACGTTTGAAATGTATAGAGACATCGATACGGAATGGGAACGATTTTTGGAAGCGAAAGAAGCCCGGCTAAAACAAGATCCCGACGTTAGAGAAACGTTGTATCGTCTCACAAACGAACAGGCAGATACGAGTGAGGCGTTAATTGAATACAATGAAGCCATTGTTGCAGGACGGTCGGCTCGTGCAGCGATCGCGAAGACGCTTAAACATCTCGACAGCGCGAAAGGGTGGTCGACGTATGACACGTTCTTCGGCGGCGGGTTGATTGCGACAGCGATGAAACATGATGCCATTGACGCCTCTGAACGAACGATGCATGAACTTCAATCCGCGCTTGAACGCTTCTCGCGGGAACTCGATGACGTGAAAGAAGTCGTCAGCGGCTTACACATTGAACGTGGATCGCTCATTCAGTTCGCGGACTATTTCCTCGATGACATCTTCTCCGAATGGACGATGCATGGACGAATTAATGAGTCACTTGATAAGGTGAATGGCCTCGATCGTGAAATCGAAAAACTCATCGAACGCATGATGCGACAAGTCGAACGTTTAGAACGGCGACGTGAGGAGACTGAAAACAAACGAAAGCAGCTCATCGTCACGCGATGAGCTGCTTTACTTATTCAGGTCGCTTCAACCAATGGCGTAACCCTTTCCCGGCGTGCGGTCCGTTGGCGTAGCGAGGGATGACGTGCAAGTGCGCATGAGGAACTGTTTGATTTGAAGAAGTACCCACATTCCAACCGAGCGTATAGCCGTCAGGGCCATACGTCTCCTCAAGGAATGACTTCGCTTCGTGAAGTAACGCATATGTATCGTTCCATTCTAAAGGTGTAAGCTCGAATGTCGTTGCGCGATGCTGTTTCGGGACGATGACGCCAGAGCCGACAAGCACGTCTTGTTCACGTTCGTGCATCAAGAAGTAGCATGTCTCATTCTCGGCGACAATCGTCTGGGACGGATCTAGCTGTGGATGACAAAATGGACAAGTTGACATAGACTTGGTACACTTCCTTTCTATATGAAGTGTACCAAAAGGGGGAGCATTATGAATGAATTGATTGATAGGATAGTTACCCAGGCCGAACGAGAGGAGCGCACGATTATCGCCATCTCAGGACACGGGGGTGCTGGGAAGACGATATTCGCAGATGCGCTACGTGAGCGCCTCGGGGACGTGAACTACATCAATACCGACCCATATATCACGGACTCGATGTTACGAAAGAGTGCCATGCTCGATTACACGGTCGATGGACAGGCGCATCACTATAAGATGACGGCCTGTCATCCGTCCGCACACCATCTATTATCGCTAGAGCGTGACGTCCGCATGGTACGTGAAGGCATCGGTTTCTTCACGATTGACGTCCCATACCTTGAACGAACGTGGATTGATCCGGCAAAACGGATCACGATCATCGAAGGCATGAGCGTCGCGTTCCTTGGATCGGATTGGTGGGATGTATCGGTTTATCTATATACCGATAGCGACACTGAGTTTGCGCGACGTTCTGTACGCGACGTGCAACAACGGGGAATGGACCTGGCGTATTTAAAGGCGTCACACGACGAGCGTCGGCTCCAATACGACCTGTTCATGCATCCGCAGCGCGAGAAGTTTCAAACAATCGTCTCGACGAGTAACGATGTATGGACGATTGAAAACCACCGCTCATGAAGAACGGTGGCTGCGTAACGTCTCTTGGATGCCGAGGCCGAGTCTGTCTTGCTCACGTTCGAGCTGTTCCCACGTGAGCGAGCGATGGCGCATCGTGACATCGTTGGCGATGGAATCGAGCGTTCGTTGTTTCTCGATATTATCGAGCCAATAATAGACGTCGACCCCATCTTCATCGATGCGCCAAAATGATTTAACGACCTCGAACTCGTCAGCCCAGTCGCCGATCGGCTTAAAGCCATACTTCTCGACAAACGGATACGGCCGCTCTTCGCCAATCGGGTCGATCACGTTACGGGTGAACATGAGCTCGAGACCAGCGTGCTCAGTCGCCTCAAGTAAACGTTTTAAGGCAGGGAGCGGCTCGACTTCGACTTTCTCGATGACATCGAACCAGACCCGTTTCCCATCGGTGTCCCAAACGGTCGCTTCGACACTGTAAGGCGCGCCGGCAGTCGAAGGGGCGTACATCGTCAAATCGAACGTGAACGGGATATGCTCTTCGGCACCCGATTCGAGAACGGCCGATAAACTGATTGGCACTTCTTGAATGTCGGCTTCACGATTGAACTCGTTTCCTTCGAGCGTGATGTCTTTGAACGTCGTCAGGAAATTGAGCGTCAACTCTTTTAGTCGGACGACGTGTGTCGTCGTGTTCATCACACGCAAAGTCCCGTGGACGGTCTCGTTCGGGATGAACGGGACAGTATGGAAATAGACGGACGCATCGAGCTCAGAAAAGAACCATTTTTTAAAGCGATTGCCCCATTTCGACATGACGGTCGCGCTCCTTTTCTCTAATAAATTAGACTCTTTTAAATGTTCCCGATTCCAATTCTGAAAAAACATGAAGAAAAAGGTTGCATTATATAACTACTTCACTTATTATAGAGGATGTCGAAACAATTCAAACCATCGCGGGGTGGAGCAGTCTGGTAGCTCGTCGGGCTCATAACCCGAAGGTCGTCGGTTCAAATCCGGCCCCCGCAACCAATTTTTATTTAATTTCATACGTCGTCGCGGGGTGGAGCAGTCTGGTAGCTCGTCGGGCTCATAACCCGAAGGTCGTTGGTTCAAATCCAGCCCCCGCAACCAATTTTTAAATGAGATAGCGAAACGATAACGTTTCGTGTTTTTTTTTGTCTAAAATGGAGTGTACAATGAGTACGTATCGCGACAACCACTAAAGGAGAAACATTCATGTATACATTGATTACCCATTCCGCGGCTGAGACACAAGCGGTGGCGGAAAAACTCGCCGCACGTGTCACGGCCGGAACGGTCATAACATTGAACGGGGACCTTGGTGCCGGCAAGACGACGTTCACACAAGGGTTCGGTAAAGGACTCGGCGTGAAACGGAACGTCAACAGCCCGACGTTCACGATCATGAAGCAATACCAAGGGCGCTTACCGCTCTACCATATGGACGTCTACCGTCTCGAGGACACCGGGGACGACATCGGTCTTGAAGAATACATCAACGGGGACGGTGTCGCCATCGTCGAATGGTCGAACTTGATCGAGTCGTCGCTTCCGACTGAACGGCTCGCCATCACCATTGAGCGTGTTGGGGATGAAGAACGACGGCTGACGTTTGCACCGGTCGGACAGAAGTACGAGACAATCGTCCAGGAGGTGCTCGCATGAAACAGTTGATGATTGATACGGCGACGACACGACTGTCAGTCGCGCTCAGTGAAAATGGCACGATTCAAGCCGAGGCAACGGTCATGGTATCGAAGAACCACGCCGTCACGCTCATGCCGATGATTGAGCAGCTCATGGCAGCCGTCAAATGGACACCAGCTGAACTTGAGCGCGTCATCGTCACGACCGGACCGGGCTCGTACACGGGCATCCGCATCGGGGTGACGACGGCAAAGACGCTCGCCTATACGCTCCACATCCCGCTCGTCGGCGTCTCGGCCCTCCGTCTCATGGCGGCAGCCCCGAACACAGAACGCCCAGTCGTGTCGCTCATCGACGCACGACGCGGGAACGCCTATATCGGACATTACCAGCATAATGAACCACTCACCCCAGATACGCATGCGTCCGTCGAGACATGGCTCGAGACACATATGAAAGGGGAGTTCGTCGTTGTCGGTGACGTCGAACCGTTCCGAGACGTCTTAGCAAACTATTCCTATACAGAAGCGCCAGCCGCCCACTGCTATGGACGCGCGAGCGATCTCGTTGCACTCGGAGAAGAGACATCGGACGTCCACGCGTTTGAGCCGGAATATTTGCGTCTCGCTGAGGCGGAGGCGAAATGGCTCGAGGGACAAAATCATGGCTGACATCACCATCCGCCGCATGACGTGGCTTGACGTCGAAGAAGTGACGGCCGTTGAAGAAGCCTCGTTCGCGATTCCGTGGACGAAAGAAGCGTTCATGAATGAGATGCTTCGAAACGAGCAAGCCATCTATTTCGTCGCCGTTCATGATCGTCGTGTCATCGGCTTTGCCGGGGTATGGAAAATCGTTGACGAGGGACACATCACGAACATCGCCGTCTTACCGGAATATCGGGGACAGGGTGTCGGAAACCAGCTACTTCACGCGCTCGTCACGTACGCCCGTGCGCAATCGCTCGCCGCGCTCACGCTCGAGGTGCGTGTCTCGAACGTCGGCGCTCAGAAGCTGTACGAGCAGTTCGGCTTCGAGTGCGCCGGTCGTCGCAAACGCTACTATCAAGACAACAATGAAGACGCCTTGATTTACTGGGCGAAGTTAGGAAGTGAAACCGAATGAACACATCACTCATCTTGGCGATCGAGTCGAGCTGTGATGAGACGTCGGTCGCCCTCGTGAAGGACGGCAAGACACTCTTATCAAACGTCGTCTCGTCACAGATTGAAAGCCATAAACGGTTCGGCGGCGTCGTGCCCGAGGTTGCCTCGCGCCATCACGTCGAGCGAATCACGTACGTCATCGACGATGCCCTCAATGAAGCCGGTGTGACGATGCAAGACGTCGACGCCGTCGCGGTCACGCAAGGTCCTGGACTCGTCGGAGCGCTCCTCGTCGGCATCAGTGCCGCTAAAGCGCTCGCGTTCGCCCACAACAAACCGCTCATCGGGGTGCACCATATCGCCGGGCATATTTATGCGAACGACCTCGTCGAAGAGATGGACTTTCCGCTCGTCTGCCTCGTCGTCTCAGGTGGTCATACCGAGCTCGTCTATATGCCAGAACATGGCGTCTTCGAAGTCATCGGTGAGACGCGTGACGATGCGGCCGGTGAGGCGTACGACAAAGTCGCCCGGACGCTGAGCCTCCCTTATCCAGGCGGACCGGCCATCGACCGTCTCGCGGCGAGCGGGGAAGACACGTACAAGTTCCCACGCGTCCGACTCGAGCCAGGCAGCTTCGATTTTAGTTTCAGCGGGCTGAAGTCATCGGTCATCAACGCCGTGCATAACGCCGAGCAACGGGGCGAGACGATTATCCCGGAGAACTTGGCGGCAAGCTTCCAAGCGAGTGTCGTCGAAGTGCTCGTCGAGAAGGCGATTCGTGCCGTGAACGAGAAAGGTGCGAAACAACTCCTCGTCGCCGGTGGTGTCGCGGCCAACCGTGGCCTGCGGGCCGCGCTACAGGCAGCGGCTGACCAAGAAGGCATCCGCCTCGTCATCCCGCCGCTCGCGCTTTGTGGGGACAACGCCGGCATGATTGGGGTCGCGGGACATCACGCGTATGTGCGCGGGAAGCGCGATACACTAGCGATGAATGCGGTTCCTGGGTTATCCTTAGAAGAGAGCATGACAGTCTAGGGGGAAATAGAGACATGACGAAACGCATCATCATTGGCGGGCTCGTCGTACTGCTCGTCGTCGCGACGTTTTTGCAAGTACGAGAGATTATCCGCGCCTATAATATCGCCTATCAAGAAGAAATCGTGCCGGAAGCGACGCGTGTGCGTTCGCTCACCGGGGCCGAATCGCTTGAAGGCATCAGCCGGGTCACGGGCGAGAACACGCTCGTCGAAGCGCTGTATGGGTATAAGAACATGGACGACCAAGACATCGAGAGCGTCCTCGTCGTCGATCGCAACTTAGGGATTCAACCGAAGGCGAGCGACGCCTACTACGAACTTTTCCCGGGACGCGAGGCGACCGAGGAAGAGGCGGCGCAGTTCGAATCGCTCATCGCCGAGTTCGATGAGCAACAGCTGTTCGCCCAAGTCATCTCGACCCATGAAGCACGCTACGTGACGAACCGGGAAGAAGCGATGACATTTTACAAAGTGTTCGTCCGTGACGTCGACACGAACGAATACGTCTTCTTCATCACCGAAGACGGCACGAAACTCGACTTCCATACGCGCGGCTTCTTGCCACTGCGTTATTTCTAAACAAAAAGGGAAGCGGACTCCATTCGAGGAGAACGCTTCCCTTTTTCATGCTTCTGGACGATGTTTTTTCTGTTTATACCACATATTCACGCGGCTCACGATGAAAACGAGGAGCGCGAGCACCCACATGAACAGTGTCGTTTGATAGAAGTGGAACCAGACCGACCCGGGTGCATAAAAGCTATGCACCGTCACGTCGACCGGCCAGACGACGAGGCGGATGAAGAGCGTGCTCATGAGCAATCCACTCAGGAGACTGATGAAGATGCCGCTCCACGTCTGGATGATGAAGCCGATGACGACGGGCAAGAAGTAAAACACGATTGTCGGGACGATCGTCGATTCTCCACGGATGAGCTCGGACACGAATTCAGTCCCGGTCGGCACGATGAAGGCGAGACCGGTCAAAAACGCATGCAACCAGTCGATCCGCAGCGCACGGGACCGCATCATGAATGGAGCTCCTCCCATTCCGCATACAGTGCCGTGATTGACTCTTTCGTCGCGTCGGACTCGCTCGATAGCTCCTGTGCCCGCGCGAAGTCGTTGAAGACGTCCGGCTCGCAAAGGAGCTGTTCAATCTCTTCGAGGCGCGCCTCGTGCTGTTCAATCGTGAGCTCGATCTCTTCGATGCGCTGTTTCATTCGACGCTCCTCACGTTGTTGTTCCTTGTCGGCCCGTTGCTTTTTGACGACGACTTGTTTCGTCTCAACGCGTGCGAGCCGGGCCAGTTCTTCGAGTTCTTCTTTCTTCTCGACGTAGTACGAGTAATCACCGAGGTACTCGTCGATCCCGTTCGGCGTGATCTCGAGGACCCGCGTGGCGAGCCGGTCGATGAAGTACCGATCGTGCGAGACGAACAGGATGGTGCCGGGATAGTCGAGGAGCGCGTTCTCGAGAATCATCTTCGAGTCGAGGTCCAAGTGGTTCGTCGGCTCGTCCAAGATGAGCAAGTTCGGCTGCTCGAGCTTCAGCTTTGCGAGCGTCAAGCGGGCCCGTTCACCGCCTGACAGTTCGTGGACACGTTTCATGACGTCGTCCCCACTGAAGAGGAACTGGCCGAGCAGGCTCCGTACGTCTTGCTCGCGCATGAGCGGCCAGTCGTTCCAAATCTCGTCGATGACGCGGTTCTTATCAGACAGATTCTGTTGCTCCTGGTCGTAGTAGCCGATCTCGACGCCGGTACCGTAACGGATGTCGCCGGTGAGCGCCGGCTGTTGTTTCGTCAACACTTTCAAAAGCGTCGACTTGCCGACCCCGTTCGGGCCGACGAGGGCGACCGATTCGCCGCGCTGCAGCTGGAAGCGCAGGTTTTGAGCGATTGGTTCCTCATAGCCGATGGCGAGGTCGCTTCCGCTCAACACATCATTCCCGCTCTGGCGTTTGATCGTGAACGAGAGGACGGCGCTGCGTTCGTCGCCGTCCGGTGCATCCATCCGGTCGACCTTCTCGAGTCGCTTCCGGACGCTCTGGGCACGCTTCGTCGTCGTCGCGCGGGCGATGTTACGTTGGATGAAGTCTTGCATCTTGGCGATCTCTTCTTGTTGTGACTCGAACTGCTTCTTCTCTTGCTCATAGATGGCGGCTTTTTGTTCGAGGTACTTCGTATAGTTGCCGACGAAGCGACGGCTCCGATGACGCGACAGCTCATAGACGACCGAGACGACCCGGTCGAGGAAGTAGCGGTCGTGGGAGACGATGAGGACGGCGCCTTTATAGCCGCTCAAGTACTTCTCGAGCCACGCGAGCGTCTCGATGTCCAAGTGGTTCGTCGGCTCGTCCAAGATGAGGAGGTCCGGGCTCTGGAGGAGCATCTTCGCCAAGGCGAGACGCGTTCGTTGCCCACCCGAAAGCGTGTCGATTTGACGCTCGAAGTCGTCCGGATAGAACCGCATCCCGTGTAGCACCGAGCGAATCGTCGCTTCATATTGATAGCCGCCCCGATCCTTGAACGTATGTTGTTCCTCGTCATACGCGGCGAGGAGCCGTTCATAGGCGTCCGCATCGTTCAAGATGCGTTCACTGCCCATGTCTTGCTCCATCCGTCGGAGCGTTTGTTCTTGCTCGATTAAATCGGTGAAGACGGTGAGCATTTCGTTCCAGATCGTCTCGCTCGATTCTAGCCCGGAGTCTTGGGCGAGGTAGCCGATCGTGACGTCTTTTGGCTTCATGATGTCGCCTGAGTCGTAGTTATATTCCCCGGCGATGACTTTGAGGAGCGTCGACTTGCCGGCACCGTTCCGGCCGACGAGGGCGACACGTTCACCTTCTTGAATCTCGAGTTTGACGTTCTCTAAAATCGGCTCGACGCCGAATGATTTCGATAAGTTGTTGACTTGCAATAGGATCAAGTGAAAAAACCCCTTTCTCTGTATTTAGTATACTGTATTTTTTAGTCTTTTCAGGTATATTCGTTGAGTGGTCATGTGAATTCGTTTACAATCAAGGTGTATGAAATCAGATTCGTGTGTAACGTGTCGTAAAAAGGAGGCTCTTTCCGTTGAGTCAAAACGAACCAAAGATTCCGCAAGCGACAGCCAAACGGTTGCCACTATATTATCGGTTTATCCAAAGCCTGCATTCATCAGGCAAACAACGTGTCTCTTCTGCCGAACTGAGTGAGGCGGTCAAGGTCGATTCGGCGACGATTCGCCGCGACTTTTCGTACTTCGGTGCGCTCGGTAAAAAGGGATATGGCTATAACGTACAGTATCTGTTAGACTTTTTCCGAAAGACGTTGAACCAGGACGAAATCACGAACGTCGCCTTGGTCGGGGTCGGTCATCTCGGGACAGCTTTCGTCAACTATAACTTCCTTAAAAACAATAACACACATATCGTCGTCGGGTTCGATGCAGATGAGACAAAAGTCGGCACGACGATGTCCGGTGTCCCGATTCATCACGTCGATGAGATGGAACAGATCATGAAGCAAAACAAAATCGATGTCGCCATCCTCACGGTCCCGTCCGCCTATGCGCAGCCGGTCGCCGATGACTTGGTCCGCTTTGGCATCAAAGGGATTTTGAACTTCACGCCGGCTCGACTTACGGTGCCGGACACGGTCCGCGTCCATCATATCGACTTGTCGATCGAACTCCAGTCGCTCATTTACTTTATGCAACACTATCCATCTGCTGAGGGGGTCCATCAATAATGGAATTACTAGCATCGTCACTCGTCGTCGGGATTCCGGGGGGAGCAAGTCTCTTCATTATCGCGATTATCGCGCTCATCATCTTCGGGCCGAAGAAGTTGCCTGAGTTCGGCCGTGCGGCCGGCCAGACGCTCCGTGAATTCAAAAATGCCACGAGCGGTATGATGAACGAACATGATGAAAAAGACAAGAAAGATTCTGAGAAGAAAGAGCAGTAATCATGAACCATCAACCTGATCAAGAGCGGGCGCTGTCCGACCACTTGACAGAGCTGCGGAGACGACTGATGCTGTCGGCATTTGTCGTCTTTGCCTTCTTTTTGGCCGCTTTGCCGAGTGTCAAATACGTGCTCGCCTATCTACAGGCGGACCTCGTCGAACGAGGACTAGAGCTGAACGCCTTTGGGGTCGCGGACCCGCTCATGATTTATTTGAATTTGGCGCTCGTCATCGGTCTCGTCGCGGCCAGTCCGTTTCTACTGTATCAACTGTGGGCGTTTGTCGCACCTGGTCTGCATCCGAAAGAGCGGAGAGGGACGCTCGCCTATATCCCAATCATCTTCATCTTGTTCCTCGTCGGTCTCGCGTTCGCCTACTATTGGTTGTTCCCGCTCGTCCTCGACATCTCGACGAACCTCGGGCAAGACCTCGGGCTGACGCAAATCATCGGGGCGTCGAACTACTTCACGTTCCTCTTGCAACTCACGATCCCGTTCGGCCTCTTGTTCCAACTGCCGGTCGTGACGATGTTTTTGACGCGTATCGGGGTCGTGACGCCGTCTTTCTTATCAAAGATTCGGAAGTACGCCTACTTCGCGTTGTTCGTCATCGCGGCGTTCATCACGCCACCTGACTTGACGTCGCACCTCATGGTGTCGCTACCGCTCTTCTTCCTGTATGAAATCAGCTTGTCGATTTCACGCGTCACGTATCGCGGGGTGCTCAGACGTGAGAAGGAAGCGCAAGTGAAAGAACAGATGGATTTGATGAAACAGATGAATGAGAAGTGAGCATCGCGTTCTTGGACGCGATGCTTTTTTTGAACGAGTAAGTGTGACGTCACCGTGGTAAGATAAGGAGACCATCAACGATTCAGGGAGGACAGGTCATGTGGGAATATTACGGGGATGCGCTCATCGCAGTCGGCGTCTTGACGACGGCCTTACTTATCTGCGCACTTCATTTTTTACGGTCGTCACGTAAGCGAAGACTGACGTTTCCGCTCTTTCTCGGGGGAATCGGCTATACACTGTTCTTGATTGGTCTCGTCTTCATCCGTGGCTGGGACGGGATGGGATGGAGCTTGATCGGATTCAGTCTATACGCCTTCGGGCTCATTCTTTATATCGGCGTCGCCACCTATCTTTGGGTCAAACAGCGACGCCTATCCTCTTGACCATCCTGATCACAGGATGGTTTTTTCGTGTCACAACGAGCGTTCAAATTTTCGACATAATTACGTGAAAAGTTGAGCAAAGGTATTGTCAAACTGTCTTGTGAAATAGTACACTAATTTCAGAAAGTAAATGTGATATTTATCACAAACACTAACTTGCCTAACACTCAAAGGAGAGACAACCATATGAAAATCGCAGTCATCGGATGTACACACGCAGGAACAGCAGCAGTCAAAGGATTACTCGCCAAGCACGACAATCTCGACATCACGGTGTATGAGCGGAACGACAACGTCAGCTTCCTCTCATGTGGGATCGCCCTCCACGTCGGCGGTGTCGTCAAACGTGCGGAAGAGCTCTTCTACGCGTCACCGACTGAGCTCGAAGAACTCGGTGCGACAATGCGCATGAAGCACGACGTGTTGAATATCGACACGGAAGCGAAGACGGTCCATGCGAAAAACCTCGACACCGGGGAAGAAGTGTATGACACGTTCGATCGTTTGATCGTCACGACTGGTTCATGGCCGATCGTCCCGACGCTTCCTGGCATCGAGATGACTGGGATTGAGCTCTGCAAAAACTATGGCCACGCCCAACGCATCATCGAGCGGGCAAAAGACGCGACGAACATCGCCGTCATCGGTGCCGGTTATATCGGTGTCGAACTCGTCGAGGCGTTCGAAGTGTACGGCAAACACGTCACGTTCATCGATAGTGCCGACCGCATCTTGAACAAGTATCTTGACAAGTCGTTCACCGACCAACTTGAAGCGGATATGACGGCACGAGGAATCGACCTCGAGCTCGGCCAGACGGTCGAAGCGTTCCGTGGGACAGACGGAAACGTCACGCACGTCGTGACCGATAAAGGCGAGTTCGAGGCCGACCTCGTCATCCTCTGTGTCGGGTTCCGTCCGAACACGGGCCTCCTCGAAGGCCAAGTCGACATGCTTGGCAACGGCGCCATCATCGTCGACGAATATATGCGCACGAGCAACCCGGACGTCTTCGCAGCAGGGGACAGCTGTGCCGTCTACTACAACCCGGCGCGCACGCACGCCTACATCCCGCTCGCGACGAACGCCGTCCGCATGGGGACGCTCGTCGCCGAGAACTTGATCGCACCGCGTGTCCGTTATCAAGGGACGCAAGGGACTTCAGGTCTTCGCCTCTACGATTGGAATATCGCCTCGTCAGGTCTCACGGAAGAAGCGGCCGCCTTGTTCGGCCTCGACGTCGAGAGCGTCGTCGTCGAGGACGCCTATCGTCCTGAATTCATGCCGACGGCTGAAAAAGTCCAGTTCAAGCTTGTCTACGAGGTCGGCACACATCGTGTCGTCGGCGGACAAGTGCTCTCGAAAGCGGACATGACGCAAGCGGTCAACACGTTGTCGCTCGCCATCCAAAACGAGATGACGGTCGAAGAGCTCGCCTATGTCGACTTCTTCTTCCAACCGCACTACAACAAGCCATGGCACTTCATCAACAGTGGGGCGCTCGCGGCGATGAAAGATAAAGTCAACGCATAAAAAAACTCGGGAGCCGCGGCTTCCGAGTTTTTTTATAGGTAGCGTGGAGCGTCCTTCATCGAGTTGGCGAGAATCATGTAGATGAGGACGTTCCCCGGCACGATTAAAAAGAGCAGACGTACACCGAGCGGAGACAAGTCAAAGTATTCAGCGATGCCGCCACACACACCCGAGAGTGAGCGGTTCGTGGCAGATTTTCGAAGCGGACGTTGCATAGGCGTGGCTCCTATCTCACATATTTTATGTAAATTTTACCATGTAAACCTGCTGGCCGTGTACGATTGTCACAGGTTTTTTTTCGTCTGAAGCCGGGGAAGGGTTAAGAGAAAGCATGTGTCACCTGGTCCTTTAAAAGGAGGAGCCGATATGGCGAAGAAGGAAAAGCAGTCGTACCACATCGTCACGTTCACGTTTCCAGAGGAGTCGGTCTCGTATCAAGCGTTCAGTAAGTTGAAGAAGTATCACGCCGAAGGGCTAATCGGGTTCGAACAGCTCGTCGTCATCAAGCGTGAAGACAATGGGGCGTTCTCGTTCGAAGATGCCGTCCAACTGACATCGACGAACAAGTCGACGAAAGGTGCCTTGATTGGAATGGCCGTCGGGATTCTCGGAGGACCGTTCGGGATTTTATTCGGGACGCTAACGGGCGGACTCATTGGCGGGACGAAAGATTTGAAGCACGTCCAAAGCATTCAAGAGACGTTCAAACGGACCGTCGGCAACATCGAGCCGGGACAGACCGGTGTGATGGGTATCGGGGAGGAGTTTGATCATTCGGTGCTCGATGGGCTCGCCGCCGAACTCGGTGGCACGGTGACACGGACAGACGAAGAACTGTGAAGGGGAGTTGTATATGAAGATTGGGATATTAGGAGCAGGGAAAGTCGGTCGGACGCTCGGACGCAAGTTCGAGGACGTCGGATATGAAGTGTTGTATGGGACGCGTTCGGAGCGCGAGGGGACGATGTCGCTCCAAGACGTGGCGTCGAACGCGCAAATCCTCTTATTGACGACGCCGTTCGCGGCCGCCGTCGACTTGATTCAATCGCTACGTGACTTAGACGACAAAATCGTCATCGACGTGACGAATCCGATCGCTAAAGAGTTTGACGCCATCGAGCGGCCGGAAGGAAAATCGGGGGCCGAGCATCTGCAAGAGCTCGCCCCGCACGTCCGCATCGTCAAGGCGTTCAACCAGACGGGTGTCGAGAACCTAGAGAACCCGAACAAATCGATGATGTTCATCGCCGGCGACGAACAGGAGTCGGTCCGGGCCGTGCAAGACCTCGCTGCGAAGATCGGCTTTGATGCCCATACGCTCAGACACTTGAAGCTCGCGCGTGAGCTCGAGTCGCTCGCGTGGCTATGGATCCATTATGCGACGAAAGAGCGGAAACATCGGAACTTTGCGTTTTACTTGAAAGAAAATAGTTTCTAAAACAGACCGAGGCGAATTCGTCTCGGTCTTTCAAGTAATCTTTGATAGAATGGGGTTGTGAGTATTGAGGATTTTCTAGAAAACGATTGGTCAGGAAGGAAGACAGCTATGGGTTTTGCCATTTTGACGTTCATCGTCGCGTTCATCCACGTCATCGCTGGGGCGGTCGTCTTACATAAGTACCCGCAGTATAAAACGATCGCCATCAGTGTCATCGTGCTCGGTTTCATGTACGGACTGTTGACGGTCGGGTTTATCGTGTTATAGAAGAAGTCTCCAAAAGCATACAGAGGGACATGAAGACCGGTGAGGAGAAAGCCTGACCGGTCTTTTCTGTGTGAGGGACTGTGGTTTAAGTCATCGCATAACGTGAATAGACCAAAGAGTGTTGTTACTGTTTGCATTGGAATGGAAGGAGTCTAATTATGTGTACCGCAATCACGTATGCGCCGCACGCCCACTACTTCGGCAGAAACTTAGACCTGAACGTGTCCTATCACGAACAAGTGACGATCACGCCTCGACATTATCCGTTCAACTTCAGACGGATGGGCGAAAATACGAACCATTACGCGATGATCGGGATGGCGACCGTCGTCCAAGATTATCCACTCTATTATGAAGCGACGAATGAGAAAGGGCTGAGCATGGCGGGGCTGAACTTCCCGGGGAATGCCATATTCAAGCCGGAAGTCGACGGACGCGACAACGTCTCCCCGTTTGAGTTCATCCCGTGGATCCTCGGGCAGTGTGCGACAATCGAGGAAGTGAAAGAACGACTGGCGACGATTCATCTGGTCAATCTCAACTTCAGCGACGCGCTCCCGCTTCACCCGCTGCACTGGATCATCGCCGACAGGGACACGTCAATTGTCGTCGAGCCGATGGCGGACGGGCTACGCGTGTACGACAATCCGGTCGGGGTCTTGACGAACAATCCGTCGTTCAAATATCAGCTGTTCAATCTGAACGATTATCGGCACGTCTCGACTAAGCTGCCGGTCAATACGTTCGCGCCGACATTGAATCTCGATGCCTATTGCCTCGGATTGGGCGGGCAGGGATTGCCGGGCGACCTATCGTCGACATCGCGCTTCGTCCGGGCGACGTTCGCCACATTCAACTCGGTCTGTGAACCGACCGAGGCGTCTGCGGTCGGGCAATTTTTCAAACTGTTGGATACGGTGCTCCAAGTGCGTGGATTGAACGAGGCGGAGGATGGGACGTACGAGTACACCATCTATTCCTCGTGCTGTAACGTCGACGATGGTATCTATTATTATCGGACGTATGACAATAACCAAATCACGGCCGTATCGCTGTTCAATGAGCAGTTAGATAGCGAGCAATTGATCACGTATCGCCTTCAACACGAGCAACAGATCCATTACGAGAATTGAGAACAGCCCTCTTCGCGTGAAGAGGGCTGTGTCTTATAGCGTACCGTTATAAAGGGGCGGCGCATCGTCTGTGCTGATCACTTTCAAATGACGCTCGTCTTTCACGTAGACGCTCTTATAGGCCACACGTCCATTCTCATAGAACAGGATGACGCGGCTGCCATCGTTATCGGTCTCGACTTTCGGTTCGTACTTCGCGACGTCGATTGTCTCCTCGAGCACACTATACTCTTCGTATGTGGCCAACCCATCGGCGTCCGTACAACCGACAAGAAAGACGGAAGCGAGGATAGAAAATAGTACTTTCTTCATCGTATCTCTCCTTTTGATAGTTCACCTATCAATTATAACGTACGGCAATCGCGTTTTCAAAGCGAACGAAACTTGTCGCAAACTTCTTCGTATAGATGGGAAGAGGAGGTGGATGATATGAGCGGACGGAAGCTGGCCTTCGCCGTCGGAATCGGCTTGGTGATTGCGGGCACCGTTTTTGGTGTGTCTTCGTATCTATTGTTTCTCATCGCGAGCGTGTTGTTTTACCGGCAGAAACGCCTAAAAACGGGAGAGTATGCGACCTCGGTCAAAGAACGTCTACTTTGGCGCTCGAGTGAGAAGACGTGGCTCGTCGCCGTCCTCGTGTTCGTGGTGATGTATTTGATTGGATTTGGTGCGACGCAGGTGACGATCCCGACTCAGGATCTTGCCTTGACCGCTTTGACCTATTTGTTTGCGACAAAAGGGCTGTTTTTGATGAATGAGATTTATACGTACGAGCAGGAGGCGAAAGATGAATAAGAACGTATTCAAAGGATTACTCGTGATGTGGCTGGCACTGATTGGACTCGACCTATGGCTTGAACAATACGCGCTCGTTGCAGTAACGGGTCTCGGGATCACCGTCTATTCCTATTACAGATTTTACGAACGGGAAAGCCCATACCGGGCATAGCCCGCCTTTAGGGATGGGATGAAAGTGAGTTCGGATGTGAAGAACATCCGACATTCGGGTATATATATTCCATAGACAAGTACAAGTCTCTAAAACGCCCGTGTCCATCGCACCTTGAGAATCGTATCCGGTTCGGTCACGAAAACATGTGACCGGTAAAACGATGCCTGTCGTCACGTAAAAGACGCTAAAACATCAGGTGGACACACCTGCAACGACCTGTGGTGGATGGTAACAGTCCATCAGCCTGAGAACCTATATGGTCTGTCTCAGGAGGGGTGATGGCACACCCTCATCTGAAGGCTTGAGCAAAACAGAAATGGACTGCGCTCGCACAAGCACTTCAGAATCCCACGGTTTCAATCGTGGGAGTGTCAAAGTCAACAAGTGAAGCGACTTTCGGACGAGTCGAAAACGAGCATCATGAACGAACTGAACGAGAAGACGGTGTCGTTCGTCGTCTTGTCTTTCCTGCTCGTCTTAATTGTCGGGCTTTTATTCGACCTGCGAACCCTTCCGACTGCTGAAACCGTGTTCGTCGCACTCGGTGGTTTGTTCGTGTATCGGGGCTTGACGATTGGTGGCTTACTCATGCGAGACGTCTATCGAAACGACCTGATGAATCCATCCAAGGAAATATGACTATAGAAAATCCCAAGCGACACCGTCGCTTGGGATGTTTTTATGCCGATTTATCGGTCTTTTCTTTTTTCGCTTTTCGGGCGAGTGTCAAGATTTGATACACCTTGAAGAAGTCATACGCGGCTACGGCGATGATGAAGTACGTCCAGAAGCTGAAACCGTACTCTTGTACCGAGTAGTAGGCGAGGACCGTGAACAAGATCCCGAAAGATAAGCTGAACGTCAGCATGATTTTTAAGTGTCGCGGCATACGTGCCACCTCATTTCTACATCAATAATAGGGCGACCATGACGAGCGCATTGTTGAACGCATGAATCGCAATCGGAACGATTAAGCGACGCGTCTTCGCATAGGCGACCGTGAAGGCGAAGCTCATCGCGACGTACACGAGGAAACGGTTGTCATCATGGATGAGCGCGAACAAGACAGAGCTGACACCGAAGGCGATCCAGAAGCCGAACCGGGCGCTCAAGTTGCCGAATAGGATATGACGGAAGAGAATCTCTTCGATAATCGGTCCGAGCAAGACGACCGATAACGTCATGACAGGAACGAGTCGGACAATATCCGCGATTCGTTCCGTATTCTCCGAGGCGACCATTTCACCGGTGATGGCCGTCTCAATCAAGTTGGCGACGATGACGAGCCCGTACTGCATGAGAATCCCGAGGCCGATCCATTTGACCGTATCGTTCAAGTTCGACTGGATGCCTTGCTGTTTATACAGTTTCAAATCCGGCCAGAGCAGGAAGAACGAGATGATAATTGTCAAACTGAAGCCGATGGCGAACCAGAGGCCTGTCGCCGTCGGTGTAATCCATTCCGGACGGACTTCGTTGATGAGTACAGGGAAAAACTGTACGAAGGCGTATAAGAGAATCGGGATGATGTGTCGAACCCGAATGTTAGGCGCCATCGAAAAACGGGTATTTATCGATTGGTTTGAGTTTAGTGTGGCCAATTCAACACGTCCTTAATCATAAGAGTAAGCGTTCCTTTTGACCATTGTATCAAATAAGGTCTCTTGACCGCGAGTGAGAGCAATTTTCCGATGTTCCCCTCTTGCAATTTTAGGCGTCTCATACTACACTAATCAGTGTTAGCACTCCTTTTTACTGAGTGCTAATAACTTACGATTCAACGATACATCATTCATATTCGGAGGAGGTTTTTTCTATGTTAAAACCACTAGGCGATCGCGTCATTATCGAAGTCGTGGAGAAAGAAGAAAAGACGATCGGAGGCATCGTACTTCCTGACACGGCGAAAGAGAAGCCGCAACAAGGACGCGTCCTCGCAGTCGGCACTGGCCGCGTCACGGACCAAGGTGAGCGAATCGCGCTCGACGTCAAAGAAAATGATTTGGTCATCTACTCGAAGTACGCGGGTACCGAAGTGAAGCATGAAGGCAAAGAATACTTAATCGTTCGAGAGAGCGACATTCTCGCAATCGTAGGCTAAGACTCACCATTTTTCAAAAACTTTTCTAGGGGGAAATGAACAATGGCAAAAGAAATCAAATTCTCAGAAGACGCACGTCACGCGATGCTCCGCGGTGTCGACGCACTCGCTGACGCAGTAAAAGTCACAATCGGACCGAAAGGACGCAACGTCGTCCTCGAGAAGAAGTTCGGCTCACCGCTCATCACGAATGACGGCGTCACAATCGCAAAAGAAATCGAACTCGAAGACCACTTCGAAAACATGGGCGCGAAGCTCGTTGCTGAAGTCGCCTCGAAGACGAACGAAGTCGCAGGGGACGGTACGACGACAGCGACAGTCCTCGCTCAAGCGATGATTCGTGAAGGGTTGAAGAACGTGACAGCGGGCGCAAACCCGATGATTCTTCGTAAAGGAATCGACAAAGCAGTTCGTCGTTCACTCGAAGAGTTGAAAGAAATCTCGAAACCAATCGAGTCGAAAGAAGCGATTGCGCAAGTCGCAGCTATCTCGGCAGCGGACGAAGAAGTCGGCGAGTTAATCGCAGAAGCGATGGAGCGCGTCGGCAACGACGGCGTCATCACGATTGAAGAGTCACGCGGCTTCACGACAGAACTCGACGTCGTCGAAGGGATGCAGTTCGACCGTGGATATCTTTCACCATACATGATCTCAGACTCAGACAAGATGGAAGCGGTGCTCGATAACCCGTTCATCTTGATCACAGATAAGAAGATCTCGAACATCCAAGAAATCATCCCAGTGCTCGAGCAAGTCGTGCAACAAGGTAAACCGATCTTGATCGTCGCGGAAGACATCGAAGGCGATGCGCTCGCGACACTCGTTTTGAACAAGCTCCGTGGTACGTTCAACGCGGTCGCGGTCAAGGCGCCAGGCTTCGGCGATCGTCGTAAAGCGATGCTCGAAGATCTCGCGACGCTCACAGGCGGCCAAGTCATCACAGAAGACCTCGGCCTCGAGCTCAAGTCGGCGTCCCTCCAACAGCTCGGACGCGCATCGAAAGTCGTCGTCACGAAAGACACGACAACAATCGTCGAAGGTGCTGGGGACGAAGCGGCAATCAAAGCACGCGTTCAAACGATTCGCAACCAAATCGAAGAGACAACGTCTGACTTCGACCGTGAGAAACTCCAAGAGCGTCTCGCGAAACTCGCAGGCGGCGTAGCCGTCGTCAAAGTCGGCGCAGCGACAGAGACAGAGTTGAAAGAACGCAAGCTCCGCATCGAAGACGCACTCAACGCGACACGCGCAGCCGTCGAAGAAGGCATCGTCGCAGGTGGTGGTACGGCGTTCATCAACGTCATCCCAGCCGTTCGTGCACTTCTTTCTGAAGTGACAGCAGATGAAGCGACAGGTGTGAAACTCGTCCTTCGTGCCCTCGAGTCACCGGTCCGTCAAATCGCGGAAAACGCGGGTGAAGAAGGTTCGGTCATCGTCGAGAAGCTCAAGAACGAATCGGTCGGCATCGGCTATAACGCCGCGACTGGCGAGTACGTCGATATGATCGCTCACGGTATCGTCGATCCGGCGAAAGTGACGCGCTCGGCGCTTCAAAACGCAGCATCAGTATCAGCCATGTTCCTCACGACAGAAGCTGTCATCGCAGACAAGCCAGAACCAGCAGGCGCTGGCGGCGGCATGCCTGACATGGGCGGCATGGGTGGAATGGGCGGCATGATGTAAGTCATACGCTTTAACCGGAACCATTCATCAGCGAAAGCTGGTGGGTGGTTTTTTTATGTTTAACACTAATTTTTAAACAATAACATAAATTGTGTTATGATTAAAAAAAGTATGTTAAGGAGGATTCCTCGATGAAATCTTATGTTGAAGAAACGATGCATGTCGACATAAAAGAAACACAGAAACAGTTGCAATTGCCTCTTTCAATAAACAATGCGTATAAGTTTCGTCAATGGATCATTCAGGGTCAATCTATTCTGTTTGCACTTCCTCAAACAAATGTGAGTGTCATAACACTTGAAAAACATTTAAAAAAATTGAGCAAAATGACGAATACACCTGTTGTTTTTGGTTTTAACACGTTGTCTACGTATAAAATGAACCAAATGACAGCGAAAGGAATTCCTTTTATTCTGAATGAGGAACAGATTTATATGCCGTTTATGGGCATCCTACTTCACAAGTCTCAGCTCCGTGAATTACCGGAAGTGACGAAGGTTTCACTTCAAACTCAACGTTTTATCTTGCTCAGTATTTATAAGAATTGGACAAGATTGTCTCTAGCTGAGGCGGCAACTCAGTTAGATGTCTCTAAGATGACAGTTTCACGTATCTTTGATGAGTTAGAGGGAATTGATTCATCACTTGTATGCCGAGATGGTAAAGAACGCGTTTTTTCTAGAAAAGAAGACACATACACGTTTTGGGACACCTTTTATCCGTATTTATTTAACCCGGTGGTCCGTGACTATCGATTAGAGAAAAAGATTCAACCCAATACACTCATGACAAGTGGTCTATCCGCATTCAGTGAGTATACGATGTTAAACGGACCTGATTATCCAATTTATGCGATCACACGTGAAGAAGAAAAAGCACTTCGATTGAAAGAAATGAAGACGGTCCGGTCCGATGAAGATCCTGCATGTGTAGTGCAAGTTGTGAAATATCGCTTAGAGTTAAATGAAGGGCGATACATGGATCCTTTATCTGTCATTTTATCGTTGTCTGATGATGAGAAAGAAGATCCTCGGATTGAGATTGAAATCGAGCGTTTGATGGAAAGGGTGTTGCAGGGATGGAAGGATTAGAAACGTTCAAACAATATTTCAAGGAGTATGAAGACCACTACGTTCTAATTGGTGGTGCTGCCTGTGATGTTATTTTCTCGGGCATCTTATAAACAAGCCCAAGAAGAATCACATGTCGGATTCTTCTTGGGCTTTTCTTAGTTCTGCTTCTTTATATACTTTTTCTCGTGTGCGTTCTCCGATGGACAAAATACGAACAACACCTTCAAGTTCATCTTCTTCTGTAATTTGCATAATCGTCAACTGATCTTGTTTGACGGTATAAACGAGACGAAGGTTCATAGATTTGTACTTTAATTTATAACATCCAGTTAATTTACCACGGAGCGGTTCCCCATAACCAATGGGGTCGATTTTCAATTTTTTATCGATGTCCTGTTTAATGATCCGGATAATCTGCGCATCTAGTTTTTTGAGTTCTTTGACGGCTTTTCTATGAAATTCGACTTTGAACATATTATTCGATGCCTAATTCCTTGAATACGTCGTCTGCATCCACAAACTCATCTGAATGTTGAGTGGCGTCATTTAAACGAGAGAGTAGTTCTAGTTCTTCAAGAAGAGCAGCTTGTTGATGAATCAATTCAGTCATTTCTTCAAATTGGTTAAATCCAACGAGCACAGTATCAATTTCTCCTTGTGCGTTTGTCACGAACAGAGGGACAGCTTGTGCTTTTTCACGAACTTTTTTAAAAGACCGGGTCACAGTTGTCGTTGGAATGATTTGATCAGCTGTCAATGAGACAGCTGATTTTTCTTTTAGTGTTCCCATCTTCTTGCGCCTCCTTCACAACGATTTTCCTTACATATACTATAACATGAAAAGCGTTTTATTAAACGTTTAATTAAACGATTAATAAGTCGCCTGCTATAAAAATTGCTCATCCCTTTCCAAAAACAGGAATGCTCTATTTCCGCTTTCTCTGATCTGTATTATGCTTAATCATGGAGAACACAGAGAGGGGCAACCGTATGCAACCAGGGCTGCAAAAGAAAATCAAAGAAGCGACGTATTTGACGGCGGAGAAGGCGTGGAGCTATCGTCCGATTTTACGTTACTTCTACATCCAGCATGAACGGATGTGTGAATTTTTATATCCGGAAGAGATTTATGCGTACTTGAAGCAATATACAGAATTTCAAGAATACACGATGGACGGGTTGCATCAGGATTTAGAGTCGCTCGTCAAATGGGGCAACTTGATTGCCAGTCAAGAGCACCGGAAGGCGAAGACGATTGAAGAATACAAAAAGAAAAGTTTCCGCTACCAATGTACGCCGTACACGGTCGAGTTTGAGCGGATGATGATTCAACTCGAGCAACTCGGCGACAGTTTCGGCGGCTCACTCGAGAAGACACAGTTCGAGCGGCTCTATCACGTCCTTGAGGCGATCGCTCAGGCAAACGGAAAGCCCGATTCCGAATGTGCCCAGCTTTGGGAAGATGCGATGCTCTATTTCCGTCAAATCACGCAGAACACGTCGGACTATATCGCCTATATTCATAGTGAGAAAGTCGTCGATAAGATGAAGACGGAAGCGTTCCTCGTCTATAAAGATCGCTTCACGACGTATTTGCGCGACTTCATCATCGCGCTGCAGCGGACGGCCATGCAGATTCAGGACTTGTTGACGTCGCTCACGACGAATCGGCTCGAGCCGTTCTTCCAACAAGTCGTCCGGCATCAGCATCAGGCGTTCCGGTTCGAAGAAGACGACATGGACCCGATGATCGACTTAGTCGAAAAGTGGCGTAACTTGAGAGCATGGTTTCTCGGGACGACGCACGGCGAGAGCGAGTTTGAACGTCTGCAAGAACGGACGAATGAGGCCATCCGCCGCATCACCCGCATCGTTCAACGAATGAGCGAACGGCATCAACAGTTTCGGAGCCGGCGCCGTGATTACGAACATTTGGCGAAGTGGTTCGATGGGATCGAGACGATTGAAACCGCCCATGAGCTGTCATCGGTCGTGTTCGGCGTGTTCCATACGCGTCACCTTTACGGGGACCACGTTCCGACCGACGACATGTACGTCGACGTATGGGACGAGGCGCCGATGCAGCACGAGACGAAACCACGGACGACGAAATTTAAAGAATCGACGAAAGCCGGGGCCATCATCGACCGGTCTGAGAAGATTGCGGAGATGCGCCAACTTCATTTAAAGCAACTTGAAGAAGAGAAGGAAGCGATTGAACGATACATCGAAGCGGGTGTCATCTCGATCAAAACACTTCCAGTGATTGAGCCGCATGTGCGAAAGCTGTTACTGTCGTGGCTCGGTAAAGCGATGGTGCGGGAAGATCGAATCGTCAAAACTGAGTATGGCCGCCGCGTACGGGTGACGCTCGAGGAAGAGCGCGTCATCCTGCGGGCGACGGATGGATCACTTGAGATGCCGAACGTGGAATATTACTTCATCGACGAGGAGGTGACGTCATGAGTGAGGAAACAAAAGTAGACGAACGGATGCAGGAGGCGCTCGGAATCCTCTTTGAACAGTTTTGGGTGTTGCGAGCCGAGCAACCACTCGTCTACCAAAAAATCCGTGAACGTGAACATCAGTTGAAACGTTACGTGACAGAGAAGTTTGGCTTCGATTTGATCGTGCATCAACATTTCATCAAACTTGAGAAGCTCCCGGTCGACCCGAAGCCATGGATGGGCATCCAAGCGTTCACCGAGCCAATGGACTACGCGATTTTCTGTTGCGCGCTCGCGTTTACAGAGAGCAAGTCGGTCGATGAGCAGTTCTTGCTGTCTCATATCACGGAAGACATCCAAGAGATGTACCCTGGCGACTTGCCGCTCGATTGGACGAACTATCGGCACCGTAAATCGCTTGTTCGCGCGCTCAAACAACTTGATGAACTGAAGTTGATTCGTGCGGTCGACGGGGACGTCGACTCGTTCGCGATGAGCGAGACGGAAGAAGTGTTGTACGAAGTGAGCGTCCATGCCCGCTATTTCATGCGGTCTTACCCAGAAGACTTATTCAATTACGAGACGATTCAAGACATCTTGACGAGCGAGTGGAGCCGTCAAAAAGAAGATGAGCGCCGGAAACGTGTGTATCGCAAGCTCATGTTCTCGCCAATCGTGTACCGGGAGTCCAAAGATGACCTGGACTTCGCCTATATCCGTAACTTCAGGAACCGGCTCGGAGATGAGTTCGAGAAGTTCACGCCGTTCCGGTTAGAAGTGTTCAAAAATGCGGCCATGCTCGTCTTACCCGACCAAAAACAGCGTTACACGTTGTTCCCGAATCAAAAAGGAATCACGGGCGTCGCCTTGCATGTGGCAAGTCATCTTCGGAAACTTGAACTGCCTGTCAACGAGATGGGGGAGATTCGGGTCACGTTGCCCGAATTCGAGCGAATCGTCGAGGCGGTCCAGCTTAAATGGGGCCCCGGCTGGCCAAAACAATATCGAGAAGACACCCCGAAAAAAGTGGCGCTAGAACTCGTCTCGCTCCTGCGGGAATGGGAGTTCGGATACGTGGAGACTGATTCAGGGATCCTTGTCATCCAGTCGGGGTTCGGTCGCACCATTGGGGTTTATCCAGAAAAATTTGAAGAGGAGTTGGCGAAATGAGGGCGCAGAATCGCTGGCAAATGAACCGGGCAGGCTTGCTTAATTTTTGGTATTACACAGAAGAGACGTTCGATTTCTCGGACGGGAAGCTGTTGCTTCGAGGGAGTAACGGATCAGGTAAATCCGTGACGATGCAGAGCTTCCTGCCCGTGTTACTTGACGGGAAGAAGTCACCGGACCGGCTCGACCCGTTCGGTTCGAGAGCCCGTAAGATGGAAGACTATTTACTCGGCGAGAAAGAAGTCGTCGACCGGGAAGAGCGGACAGGCTATTTGTTCATCGAATACAAGAAGGCCGAGACGAATCAATACGTGACGACCGGAATCGGACTTCAAGCGAAGCGTGGGAAGCCTCTCAAATTCTGGGGATTCGTCATCACGGACAATCGTCGCATTAACATCGACATCGAGTTGTATAAACTCGACCGCCAAGGGACACAGACGAGTAAAATCCCGTACTCACGGGTCGAGCTCGAACGGGTCATCGGGGATGGGGGAAAAGTCGTGACGACGCAAGGCGAGTATATGCAGCTCGTCAACAAACACGTCTTCGGCTTCGAGTCAATCGATGCCTATGAAGAGTTAATCAAGTTGCTCATCCAGTTGCGGAGCCCGAAACTGTCGAAAGACTTCAGGCCGACCGTCATCTACGAGATTCTCGAGGCGGCGCTTCCGCCATTGTCAGATGACGACTTACGCCACTTGTCCGACACGATCGAACAGATGGATCAGACGAAGCAACAACTCGAGCAGCTCGAGCGTGAGCTCATCGCACTTCAGAAGTTGAGCCGCACGTACGATGCGTACAATGAGCGTCATGTGGCCGACCTCGCCGTCGAGTACCGGTTGGCGACCGAACGAGAGACGACGGAAGCGCAAGAGCTTGAGGATTTACGTGAACTCCAGACGTCAAGGGCACGTGAGGTCGAGATGCTCAAACAATTGATTCAACAGCTCGACCAAGACAAAGCGACGGCAGAGCGTCAAAGGCAACGCTTGGCGTCCCATAAAGTTTGGAACTTAGAAGCCGAGTTGAAGAAAGAGGTAGAGACGTTACAGCACATCACGGCTGATTATCGACGGCAGGATGAGCGACGCGCGAAGACCGCTCAAAAAATCTATGACGCCAAACAGCGGCAAGACGAAGAACAGGTAGTCCATCGCACGACACTCCAAACGATCGATGACCTGATTGATGATATGGCGTACGACGCAGAACAGGCGGCGTTCGACCGTCATGAGTTGAATGTCGCCGATTATCGTCGCTTAAACCTTGACTTCGATTTCCTGACGTGGAAACACGAAGTAGGGGAGCACGCGGAACGGCTCGGCAAAGTGGCGGAAGGGATGCGCGCGCTCGAAGAGACGAAACGGAAACTTCAAACGGAAAACAAGCAACTCGCCGACGAGCAACAAGCTCGTGATCAGAAAAAGCACGAGCAGAGCGATTGGCAAAAGACGTTCGACCAAGACTTGGAGCGTCATCTCGCAGACGTATATCGGTGGACCGAGGAGCATCCTGAGTTTGGTGTCGAAGGGGAGACGATGGGTCACATCGAGCGCACGCTTCGAAACGACTATGACCCGTCAACGTATGAGGATGTGTTGCGTCTCGTTCGACCGAACGTGGTCGGTTACCAGAACCGGCTACGTGAAAAAGCGGCCTCGAAGAAAGCGGCCGAACGCGTGATTGATACGAACATTCAAAACATAGAGACCTCACTTGCCGAGTGGAAAAAGAAGACCGATCCCGAACCGGACATCGACCCGATGACGAGAGCGTCCCGGGAACAGATGCGGGCCGACGGCGTCGTGTTCGCTCCGTTATATGCACTCGTCGAGTTCGTGGACGGGGTGGAGGAAGACGTTCAAAAACGGATTGAAGCCGCGCTCATGGACAGCGGGATGTTAGACGCTCTCGTCACCGAGGCGGACGTCACATACGACCGGGTCTTGTTGCCGGCGCCACAGATGATGGCGCATACGTTGGCCGATTATTTGAAACCGAGCCCAGGGGATACGGGGATTGCTTCGGACCGAATCGACGACGTGCTCCGCAGTATCCTCATCGGTGATGGCGAGACGTCCATCGGAGAAGACGGGACGTATCGGCTCGGTCAATTGAGCGGACACGCGGTACCGGTCGAACACGTCCGTTTCCTTGGGCGAACTGCCCGTCAACGATATCGGGAAGCGAAGATTGAACAGTTACAGCACGAAATCGAACAACTTCAACTCGAGCGCGTGACGCTACGTGGTGAGCAGGCGGAGTTGGGTCAACACATCCAATCGGCTGACGCGGCGTGGGAGGCATTCCCGTCTGACCGGGATTTGCGGATGAGTCATCAAGAAATCCAAAAGATCAGATTTGAGATCGAGAGTTTGGAGCGACGTTGCCGTCAAATCGAAGACATGTTGAAACAGACGAGTGAGCGGTTCAACGTGTTGAAGCGTGAGGTATATACACTGGCTGAGCCGTTCGAACTAGAAAAGACGCAAGCCGCGTTTGAACAAGCGAAGCGGGCGATGGGGAGCTATAAAGATTTACTACTCGACACACATCGGGAGCACGACAACGCGGTCGCCTCGAACAAACGGCTCGACACGATGGAGGCGGCCCTGGCGGAAGCGGAAGAAGACATTCTCGAACTCATGGGTGAATTGAATGAGCTCGAGGACAAAATGGTCCGGGTTCAAAAAAATATTGCGCAAATCGAGGACCAACTGGCGAGAGAGGGCGCTGACGATATCCGTCAACAAATCCAAGACGTCCAAGCAGAATTGGCAAGAATTGAACGTGAACGGAGCCAATCGTTACAGCTCGTCGCGACGCGCCAAGCGCAACTTGACACGGACGCGGACAAGTTGGACGAGAAGCAACATAGTCACGCGTTGTCAAAACAGATGCGAGTAGCATGGGAGACGGCCCTGAAAGCGGAGTGGAAACGAGGAATCGTCTCACTCGACGTGGACGGGAGTGATCCCGAAACGTTGTCCCGAACGGTTGAAGCGATGTACGGGAAACGACTCACGAACAGCGCCTCAAAAGCCGACGAACATCTATCGAAAGCGTTCATCGACCAGCAAAATGATTTGATGGAATACCGAATGCGTAACTTCACCGAAGAACTGCCGCTTGAAGCGTGGATGCAGGTCGTCGATGAGCGGTTCAGACGAGAAGTTGAGATGTGGCAACAGAAGACGACGCGTCGCATCATCTCGCTCGATTTGCGGGGCCAACAGGCGAGCCCGCAAGCGGTCAAGCGAACGGTCGAGGAAGAGTTCGCACGCCAAGAGAGCATCTTGAACGAGAGTGACAAGGAACTATATGAAGAAATCCTCTTCAAATCGGTCGGGACGAAACTTCGCTCTCGAATCCGCCGGGCCGAAGAATGGACCGGAAAAATGAATGAGTTGATGGAGAGCCGGAATACGTCATCGGGTCTTACGTTCTCGATCAAATGGCGGCCGCGTACGGCGGAGAGCGAGGAAGAGCTCGACACGAAAGACTTGGTCCACATCTTGAAACAAGATGCGAAGCTGTTGAAGGACGAGGATTTCGAACGGATTACGGCCCACTTCCGGTCGAAACTGAGTAAGGCGAAGCGGATGATTAAAGAAGACGGCAAAGGACAGACGCTCCTGCAAGTGCTCCGTGAAGTGCTCGATTACCGGAAATGGTTCTCATTCGTCTTGTACTTCGATCGAACGAATGAGCCGAAACGCGAGCTGACGAACAATAAATTCGATAAGTTCAGCGGCGGGGAGAAAGCGATGGCAATGTACATCCCTCTCTTCACAGCGTGTTATTCCCGATATAAAGAAGCGGCCGATACGGCGCCGTATATCATCTCGCTCGACGAGGCGTTCGCAGGAGTCGACGAGAACAATATCCGTGAGATGTTCGAGATTGTCGAGCAACTCGGCTTCGACTACATCATGAACTCGCAAATCCTGTGGGGCGATTATGATACGATTTCGTCGCTGTCGATTTGTGAGCTGTTGCGTCCGAAAAACGCCGACTACGTCACCGTCCTCCATTACGTGTGGGACGGCGAGAAACGGCATGCGAAAGAAGAGACGTTGTTATGAAGTCGTTAGTCGACGAAGCCGTACACTACTTCAAAGCATCGACAGGCTTCTCGCGTCTGTTTGAACAGTTCCGGAAGAAGTATGCCTCGCTCGGAAAAGTTGGTGGATCGGTTTCGATTCAATCGTTTAAACATGATGAACTTGAAGCGATCGCCCGCTTTTTCGGAGACGAGGTCGCGACACTCAGATTGAAGAAGACGGTGACGCTCCGAGCGTTCGAGAAGAAACTGCAGACGACCAAGTTTGAAGGCGTGACGTTGCTGGAGTTGCTCGAGGCGTATTTCGGAGAAGCGCTATTGACGAAACAGGAAACACTTGCCCAAATGGAAGGGCAGCGGGCGGAGCGGTTTCGTGAGCTCAAGCGGACGTATCCGAGCCTCACGTTTTGGTTCACTTATTTAGAGCGGCGTACGGCAGACACGCACTGGATCAATCGGATGGTTGAGACCGATGGATTTGACGTGTCTTGCGAGCGACTGGCGCAAGCGATGGAACGGTTGCCGCTCGATTATGAGCGGTTGCCGGTGTTTGGACAACGCATCCTCGGCAATCCGCATGCGTTCGACCGGACGAACGAGTTAGGGCGGCTCTTGATTCACGCACTGCACGTCAAACGGGGGCAAGGGGGTCCGCCGCCGAGCGATACGGAGCGGGTGAACGAACTGTTACTGGAATTTAAGTTGTTACGGGACGACATTACCAATTTTGTGACGTGTGCGAATATGATGGCGGAGCGTGAGGGAACGGAGCATCCAATGTGGCACGGAGCGGCATGGATGCATAGCGTCTTGAACGTTCCGATGCGTGAGCTGTTGAACGTGGACCGGGTGAGACCAAGCCGAGGACATACCGTCTGGATCGTCGAGAACTCCGGTGTGTTCTCAAGCTTACTCGATGACGTGCCGGATGCACCGCTCGTCTGTACACACGGTCAGTTCAAACTCGCGGCCTATCGCTTACTCGATATGCTTGTCGCATCGGGTTGTCAGTTGAAATATGCCGGAGACTTTGACCCGGAAGGATTGCAGATGGCGGCACGGTTGAAAGAACGTTACGGCGACAAGCTCGATTATTGGTGCATGGACTTGGAGAGTTATGTGGCGTCTGAGCCGAGTGTTGAGTTGGCTGAGGAACGATTGGTGAAGCTAGATCGGGTGACGGACGTTGAGTTGCAAGACGTGGTGGAAGAGATGAAGCGGCTAAAACGAGCGGGATATCAGGAAGCGTTGATTGAGAAAATGGTGGTTCAATTAAAAATAGAAGGGACAGATGCATGATGAACAAACCAATTTGGTTGGTACGAGCTGGGAGAACAGGACATCAAGAAAACGCGGCACTTGAACACAATTTAGTAGCGATTGGATGGGAAGACTTAGGTGACTTGACTGACATCGAGGACAAAGAAGAATTAATTGAATTATACGAAGAAACATATTTGGAAGATAAAGCACGAGCTATCAGTCACAAGGCTAATCAAATTTGGCGTTTTGCGACGGAAATGGAAATCGGTGATTATGTTGTGCTGCCTTTAAAGACAGAACCGGTCATCGCGATCGGTCAAGTAACAGGAGAATACGAATTTAATACAACGATTGCTGAAGAGGTTAGACATATTCGAAGAGTGAAGTGGTTAACGACAGACATGCCACGAACTCGTCTAGATCAAGATTTACTGTATTCTCTTGGTGCATTTATGACAGTATGTCGGATTCAACGAAACGATGCAGAGATAAGAATCCCACAAGCGTTGCAGCGTTACATAAACGGCGTAGATTCGCTGTCTACCCCGCCAATTACTGATGTCGATGAAGAAGAAATCGTCGATTTAGAAGCGATTGGACGTGATCAAATCCGGATTCTCATTGAACGAGAGTTTGCTGGACATCGCTTGCAAGACTTAGTCGCAGCCATTTTGAAAGTAGAAGGATTTCAACCGGTCGTGTCTCCACCCGGAAAAGACGGAGGTGTCGATATTTTGGCAGGGAAAGGTGTTCTTGGCTTAGAAGAACCTCGGATTTGTGTCCAAGTAAAAGCCACGGCTTCACCAGCGGGGATCGATGTCATTAACAGTTTGTTAGGTGTCGTCTCAAGTTATGGCGCGACGTACGGATTGGTTGTCTCACTAGGAGGCTTCACAAAAGATGCACGCAATAAAGCGAAAGAACAATTCTTTAAAGTGCGTCTATGGGATTCGGATGACCTGATTGAGGCGTTGCTACGAGTATATGATGATTTAGATGAAGACATTCAAGCTTCTTTACCTTTGAAACGAGCGTGGATCACAGTCCCGGCGGAATGATGTACTAAAAGGAGCAGCAGAATATGAAACGAAGAATATCTATAGTTATAATAACAACTGTTTTCTTGTTGAGTGGTTGCGATGGGATTGATAAGTTTGGTGCAAATGCCGATCACGCCGCTGAAGAAGCAGAGCGTGGGATGGAAGGACGAGCAGAAGCGTTTGAATATGAGGAAGAGCAATATCAAGAGTATTTAGAGATGGTTGAAGAATTAGAACATCTCCGAGAGAGAAACGAAGAGTTGGAAGAAGAAATATTCTATTTAACAGAAGAACGGGATTGGGGTGCGGAAGCATACGAGTATTTTTGTGACTACGGGTATGATGAGATTAGTGAAGCAACGTATAATGAGTTATGCCAATATTGATTATTTAAATGAGCATCGTCCAAATTGGACACGATGCTCATTTCTTTTATAGCGCTGAACGAAGAATTTTTACAAAATAATGCATAGGTCGATGATAAGGGGTCCACAAAAAAAAGCTACTGAACTATAATTAGTACAAGTCATCTTCCAGAAAAATAGAAAAGAATAGATTTATCAACGACAGATTCTTAATAAAAGTAAAATGAGGTATTCAAAATGATTAATTTTCAAGACAAAGTAAGTTTTATTTGGTCAATTGCAGAGGTTCTACGTGGACCTTACAAACCAGAAGACTACGGAAAAATTGTACTGCCATTAGCCGTATTGCGCCGATTTGACTGTGTTTTAGAAAGTACGAAAGAAGAAGTACTGGCGAAAGCTGATCAATTTTCATCAATGAGTGAAGAGGCTCGCGAACCAATTTTGAATCGCATCTCTAAGCAAAATTTTCATAATACAAGTAAATATGACTTTAGTAAGCTATTAACGGATTCGGATAATATCGCTGATAACTTACGCGACTACATAAATGGCTTTTCAAAAGTGGCACGAGACATTATGGATCACTTTGATTTTGATCGCCAAATCGATAAGTTAGATCAAAATGACTTATTATATTTGACGATTAAGCGTTTTAGCGAAATCGACTTACATCCTGAAACGGTTTCTAACATTGAAATGGGTTATGTATTTGAGGAATTAATCCGTCGATTTAATGAGAATGCAGAAGCAGGGGACCATTATACGCCTCGTGAAGTAATTACCTTAATGACCCATCTATTGTTCTTACATGACGATGCAAGTGTTCTAACCAAGCCGGGTTTAACACAAACGTTGTACGACTGTGCTGCTGGGACTGGCGGAATGGGGTCCGTAGCTCAAGATTATCTATCAAGTCAAAACCCTACGGCGCACTTAGAATTTTTCGGACAAGAAATCAATCCAGAATCATATGCGATTTGTAAAGCTGACTTACTCATTAAAGGGGAAGACGCACGAAATATTCGTTTAGGAAACACATTGTCAAACGACCAGTTCTCCCGTGAAAAATTTGATTATCTCATTTCAAATCCTCCATATGGGGTAGATTGGAAATCCTATGAGAAACCAATCAAAGAAGAACATGCGCAACAAGGCTTCAATGGCCGGTTCGGTCCAGGCACACCTCGCACGAGTGATGGGCAACTACTATTTTTAATGCATTTATTATCGAAAATGAAGCCTGTAACCCCTGAAAATCCACAAGGTTCACGTTTGGCCATTATTATGAACGGATCTCCATTATTTACAGGTGATGCGGGTTCTGGTGAAAGTGAAATTCGGAAATATGTACTGGAAAATGACTTAGTAGAAGGAATCGTAGCGCTACCAAATGATCTATTCTACAACACAGGTATCGCAACGTATATTTGGATTTTAACGAATAAAAAAGCACCTCTTCATAAAGGAAAGGTACGTTTAGTTAATGCGGCAGACTTCTCGAAAAAAATGAAAAAGTCTATGGGTAGCAAGCGTAACGAAATTACGGAAGAGCAAATCAATGAGATTGTACGTTTATACGGAGATGCGCAGCCACATGAAAACGTAAAGATTTTTGATAATGAAGACTTCGGCTATGCGAAAATTACAGTAGAGCGTCCATTACGCCTAAACTTCCAAGTGAACGAAGAGCGTTTAGCACGTGTTGCTGAAGAAAAAGGGTTCGTGAACTTAGCAACATCGAAGAAGAAAGGCGATGCAGGTCACTTTGAAGTCGAAGAAGGGAAGAAGCTACAAACACAAATTTTATATGTGTTACGTACATTAGAGAGCGATAAAGTATATAAAAATCGTGATGAGTTTACGAAGGTGTTAAAAGCTGCTTTCAAAGAAGCAGACATCAAGATTGGAGCATCTGTATTAAAAGCGATTTTAGCAGGTCTTGCTGAAAAAGATGAAACAGCTGATGTTTGTATGAAGAATAAAACAGATATCGAGCCTGATTCAGATTTACGTGATACAGAAATCGTTCCGTTAAAAGAAAATATTGAGGATTACTTTGCTCGTGAAGTGTTACCTCATGTACCTGATGCATGGATTGACGAAACGAAAACAAAAATTGGGTATGAAATTCCGTTCACTCGTCAGTTCTATAAATACACAGCATTACGTAGTTCAGCAGAAATTATGGATGAAATTCGTATGTTGGAAGCGGAGATTGCTGAGCAGTTGAAGAAGGTGATGGGATGAAAACGTATGAGGAATATAAATCAAGTGAAATAGAGTGGATTGGAGAAATTCCTACTGATTGGGATGTAAAAAAAATTAAATGGATGACTTCAATTAAGAGAGGTGCTTCACCACGTCCGATTGATGACCCTAAGTATTTTGATGAGGATGGAGAATATGCATGGGTTCGTATTGCTGATGTTTCTAATGCGGGAATGTACTTAGAACAAACAACTCAAAAAATGTCTGAATTAGGTGCATCGTTAAGTGTAAAGAGAGAACCTGGAGATATTTTTGTTAGTATTGCAGGTACAGTAGGTAAACCTTGTATAACCAATATAAAATGTTGCATTCATGATGGATTCGTATATTTTCCAGACTATAAGGGTGATAAAAAGTATTTCTACTATATCTTTGAATCAGGTGCACCATACAAAGGACTTGGAAAGATGGGGACTCAATTAAATCTTAATACAGAAACTATAGGATCAATAAAAATCCCAGATATCCCATCAAATCTTCAAACAAAAATTGGCTTGTTTATAGATGGTAAGGTTCACGAAATAGATACTTTGCTAGATTTAAAACAAAAACAGATAGAAAAATTAGAACAACAACGCCAATCAATCATCACAGAAGCGGTAACAAAAGGGTTAAATCCGAATGTGAAAATGAAAGATTCAGGTGTTGAGTGGGTTAATGAGATTCCTGAGCATTGGACGCAGAAAAAAATTAAATATCTAGTAGATAGAGTGAATCGTAATGTACGAGATGAAGATGAAGTTATTACAGCTTTTCGAGATGGACAAGTTACGTTAAGAAAAAATAGAAGAGAAGATGGATTTACTTTTTCAATTAAAGAATTTGGTTATCAAGGAATTCGAAAAGGAGATTTGGTAGTCCATCAAATGGACGCTTTTGCAGGTGCTATCGGAGTTTCTGATTCAGATGGAAAAGCATCTCCAGTATATACAGTATGTATTCCTAAAAATAAGAAGGAAATTCACGTTCCGTTTTTATGTGAAGTAATTCGAGTGATGTCTAATTCTGGATATATAGAATCTTTAGCAAAAGGAATTAGGGAACGTTCTACTGATTTCAGGTGGAAAGATATGGGGGAATTAATTTCTCTAGTACCGCCAATATCTGAGCAAATAGAGATAGAAAATACGATTTCTAGAAAGTCTCAAGAAATAAAAATGTTGATTCAACTTATTAAAAAAAATATCGAAAAACTAAAAGAATATCGTCAATCCCTTATTTACGAAGCGGTAACAGGAAAAATTGATGTACGTGAAATGGAAATTGATTAAGTGAGGTGAAAAATATGGCGATGGATATTTCAGAAAAAGGATTCGAATCGAATATTGAAGCGGAGTTAATTGCGAATGGCTATAAAAAGCGTGTGCTGGAAGGTGATGCAAGTGCCGCTTTTAAGCAACATGCTATCGACGTAGAGGAACTGTTTGCGTTCTTAGAGGATACACAGGAAAAACGCATGCGTACGCTTGAGAAGTCGTATGGTCCTTCTTACAAAGAAGAAGTACTAAAGCGCATTAAAGATCAATTGCATAAGCAAGGGTTAGTCGAGTGCTTACGTAAAGGTATTAAAGATCGTGGTGTGACGTTGCAATTAGCCTATAACAAGCCACCAACGGATATGAATAAGACGTTGAACGAACAATATCAATTGAACCGTTTCAATGTGTCTCGCCAAGTCTATTACAGTGACAAGCATAACAACAGTTTGGATATGGTGTTGTTCCTAAACGGTCTACCATTAGTCGTGATGGAGCTAAAGAATCCGCTAACGAATCAAACGGTAGAACATGCGATGAAACAGTTAAAAAATGATCGAGACCCCCGGGAGCAACTGTTTAAGTTTAATGAACGAGTGGCAGTTTATTTTGCTGTGGATCCGGACGAAGTGTTCATGACGACAAAGCTCGATAAAGGAAAAACCTATTTCTTACCTTTCAACAAAGGTAATCAAGGAGGCAAAGGGAATCCATTGCCTCAGGACAGCAATTATCGGACACATTATTTGTGGGATGACATTTTAGCACCTGATAGCCTCCTTGATATCCTTTATCGTTTCATTTTCGTGAAGAAAGATGAAATCAAAGATTCAAACGGTGAGACCATTGGAGAACGCCAAATGCTCATCTTCCCACGTTTTCATCAATTGGATGCGGTCCGTAAAATTGAGACAGATGTATCCCATCATCTCGTTGGTCGTAACTATCTAATTCAACACTCTGCTGGCTCAGGGAAAACGAACTCGATTTCATGGCTCGCCCATCGATTGGCAAAATTGCATAACGAGAACAACGAATCGATTTTCAGTAGCGTCATCGTCATTACAGATCGTCGTGTCTTAGATAAACAGTTGCAAGATGCGGTTTATCAGTTGGAGCATAAAGCTGGAATGGTTGAGCCGATTGATAAAAATTCTGACCAACTCGCACGGGCGATTAACAATGAGACACGTATCATCATTACAACACTTCAAAAGTTTCCGTTCGTATTAGAAAAGGTGGCGGGGCTAGAACGTAAAAAGTATGCAGTCATCATTGATGAAGCGCACTCCTCTCAAGGTGGCAAAGCATCGACCGCACTGACAAACGTCTTATCCGATAAGACGTTAGAGGCAGCATACGAAGAAGATCGGATTGCGGAAGAGAATTTGGATGATGTCGATGAGAAAATCGTAGAAGCCATTATGAAGAGTGGGAAACAAGATAATGTGTCATTCTTCGCGTTTACGGCTACCCCAAAACCAAAGACGCTAGAAAAGTTTGGAACAGTCGGTCCAGACGGTAAACCGGCAGCATTCCATCAGTATACGATGCGCCAGGCAATCGAAGAAGGATTTATTCTAGATGTCCTTGAGAATTACACGACGTACAAGACGTTTTGGAAGATTGCGAAAACCGTAGACGATGATCCAGAAGTCTCGCAAAAGCAAGCGACGAAGAAATTGGCTCAATACGTGTCTCTGCACCCACATAGTATTGCGCAGAAGGCAGAAATTATCATTGAGCATTATCGGAATTTTGTACAGCGTAAAATCGGAGGTAGAGCCAAAGCAATGGTGGTAACGGCGAGCCGATTGCACGCCGTACGCTACAAAATCGCCTTTGATCGTTATATTAATGAGATGGGGTACAATGACTTGAAAACGGTGGTGGCGTTTTCCGGAACTGTTCAAGACGGTGGACTCAATTACACAGAGCCGGATATGAATCAGTTTTCAGAAAGAGAGCTCCCGGAAAAGTTCAACTCCGATGAATATAAGGTCTTGCTAGTAGCGGAAAAATATCAAACTGGATTTGATGAACCACTCCTCCACACGATGTATGTAGATAAACCGTTAAGCGGTATAAAGGCGGTTCAAACTTTGTCTCGTTTGAATCGGACTTGCCCCGGTAAAGAAGATACATTCGTACTAGATTTTGTAAATGAACCAGAAGAAATTCAGGCATCGTTCCAACCTTATTATGAATCGACGAGCTTATCTGAAGTGACTGACCCGAACATCTTGTATGATATGCAGGCTGAAATCGAACCATATCAATTATTTACGACCGAAGAAGTGCAAAGGGTCAACGAACTTGAAGTGACAGGTGGAGCGAACAAGTCCACAAAAGCTCAGATTGAGTTGAATGCGATTCTTGATAAAGGTGTAGACCGATTCAAAAACCTTTCAAACGAGGAACAGGATGCATTTAAACAAGTAGCTACTAAGTTTGCACGAACATATGGATTCATTTTACAAGTCATTACGTTCATCGATTTGGACTTACACAAGTTATATATTTATCTGACGTATTTACTCCGTAAGTTACCTCGAGGTCGGGATGACAAAGATGTTTACTTGGCTGATGATGTGACGCTTGAATACTATCGCAACCAAAAAGTGTTTGAAGGTGGCATCGAGCTCCAGAAAACAGGAGGATATGACTTGAGCCCTCAGAAGCATGGGTCAGGTGTTTCAGGAGATGACGAGAAAGTCCGCTTATCGAGTGTATTAGAAAAATTAAATGAACGCTTTGGCACACAATTTACTGAAACAGATTTTCTTTCGCGTGAGCAAGTAAAAGAGGATATGTTAAACAGTGAAGATATTCGTGAAAAGGCGAAGAACAATACAAAAGAGAATTTTAAATTCGCATTCGAGAAGACGTTCATCAACTTCGTCATTGACCGAATGAGTAGCAATGAAGAGTTCTTCCTGAAAATCCTAGAAAACGATGAGTTTAAAAACGTGATTATGGAAGATATGATGAATGAAGTGTATGGAGAAGTGAATAATTAATAAATGGTGTGTCCGCATACAAGCAGACACACCATTTTTGTATCTTACCTTTTACTGACGACAGGTTATAGATCAAAGAACGCAAGATGAACATCCGATAACTTTGGATGAAGTGTCCGCCGATCTAACAATTCATTGTTCCATTCGCAAGAAGTCTCACTTAAGAACAGACAACAATGACATGCGGCAGCTTTTCGGTCTTGTCCACCTTCAAGGCAAGTCGGGTCTGAGGAGCAATACTCCGTCAATTCAATGGCACGCTTTAACATCAATGCCATCTTCTCTGGCTTGGCGAGTTCAATCAATCCCCCTAAACTGCTTTCAGAGTCACCTTCGGCCGTATGGATTAGTACAGAGGCAGCGCCATTCTCAAAATACAACCGTTCTCGTAAAGAGGTAGAAGAATACCCACTCGTTTCAGCAAATGCGCGAATTAAAGCGTGAGCAAATGTGTGAAGCAAGATGTGACGCGGATATAATTCGATTTCAGCTTGGTCACGTTTCAGACGTTTTTGTTGAAATCTTGCTAACTGACTTTCAAAGATACGCTTTACAGAGTCGCGACTTTCCCATTCTTCAATCATCTCTGGATTTAATTCAATAAATATCCCTTCGCCAAAAATTTCGATTCCTGGATACCAGTTTGTATGATTTTTAAAGATGGAAACACCATCTCCTGCTTTACGTTCGACGAATGAATCTGCGTACTTCAAACGATTAAAACTAGTTAACGCACGGACTTCACGCATCAAATCCACGCGTGTGATGTGACTGATATAGTCTGTCCAATCTTCAGGAACAGGCACCCGCTCGGCTTGGCAATCTTGTTCTTGAAGCGGTGCAGTTTTTGTATGTTTCCACGCACTGAGCTCACGTTGTTTGATAGAACCAAAAGTAAGGTCCTCCAATTGCCGATTAGAATCTAAATAACGAATGCCCTTTTGAATGTCGTTTTCTGTCCAATCTCCGTCACTCAATAACCCTTTCAGCATGAATGTTTTTTGGTCTGGGGGGAAGTTTGGCCATGTATTTTTAAATAATTCATACTTTTTATCAATTTCTTGATAAATCGCTTCAGGACTTGCTGTTTTGAGTGGGAGAGTAATCACACTTTGAACGTTTGGAATATGTAATTTTGTCTCTCCACGCAAAGCTACTGTCATTTCAGCGTCGCACGTCTCGACTTGATGATGTAAAATCCATGGTTTGGTTCCAGCGCATTTTTTACCAGTGACACGTTCGAGCTCTCCTTTTTCTTTGATCCGTGCTAAAGAAACGGGGGGGGCTTCGCAATTCGTGCATATAATTCGCATTGTTTTGTAAGAACTCGATAGCGTCCCTTTATCTGTCATCAGTCGTAAACGAGGCTTATCACAAACGTCATGTCCTTGATGCGCCCATTTCACCCAAGGGAAATCACTGATGTGTCCCTTTCGACAAACTGTTACAAAACGCATTGGCGCATATTTTACTCCAAGGGGTTCACACTTTGGATTCGTACAAAATGTGCGTTTCGGTTGATCTGTCATAGATCCACAATTCGGACAAAAACGCCAGATTGGAAATCGTGATACTTTTGTTCGGATTGCTTCAGGATTGCTATTTAGTAGGCGAATTGGCTTCTGATTGAATGCGCTCATGACAGCATCGTGATCTTCTTCTCGAATTTGACCGTATTTAAATTTCCATTGATCCACTGCGTTCGTAATGAAACTACCATCTGGTAAATCTACGATAGCTCCCGGACCAAAGTGATGAAGTAATTGAGCCGCTCGAATTGAGCCTCGTTGATAAGAATGCTTTGAATCACCAGCTGTCATAGCGATTGACCTCCTCTTCCACTTTAATTTCAGGTTCTACACTACGCAAAGAAGTTAGTGCAAACATCGCCTCATGAGTATAAGGTGCTTCTTCAAAGTACTTCAACAAATGGTGTGACGTATTCATCGGTCTACCGTTCACAATTTTTTGACGATAGGCTAGTTCGTGATTTGTACGAGTAGCGAGTGATTCCCATGTATCTAACACTTCACTAACGAGCTGACGAGTTTCTGTTTCGGAACAATCATACACAGACTTAGCTCGAGCGACAAAGCGATCAATCATCGTCACGTCTATAGCATCCAAATCAAATTGACCTGCGCTATTGGATTTCGAAATAGAAGGCGATGTCATCGTTTGACGAATCAATCCCACGAGAACACCAGTAATACCGCGTTTTAATGCACCTTTAGAGAATGGTGTCACGCTTGTAGGCTCAACGTATTGATAAAACGACTGGTGGAAAGATTTGAACTGCTCATAGTGGAACAAATCCCGAGTACGTTGAGGGTTCAGAATTGTTACGACTAGGCCAGGGTGTTGACGACCAACACGGCTCGTAGCTTGGATGTATTCAGCAGTCGTCTTCGGTTGACCATGGACGACCATCAAACCGAGACGGTTGACGTCGACTCCTACGGAAATCATATTCGTACAAAGGACAGCATCCAATACTTCATCATTCTCAAATGTTCGTTCCATCCGAGCTAATAGTTCTGGAATTTCCTGCGCTTTTTTACGACTCGTCAACTCTTCGAAATCGAGTAATGGCTCTTCAATTTCATTCGCTTGAAGATACGTCCGAATCTCATCATAAAACATCGTATTCGTACCGGCCAATTCACGAATTGTATTGAAATACCCAACGACGGTCCAATACGGATCGAGTTCTGCTTTTTTCTCTTGTTTCCGTGTCGCGGCAATCAATGCTCCGTATACGTTCACAGTATGGATTTTCATACTGACCCCCGGCGAAGAAATACCTACATACAGACGACCTGGTTTCTGATCAATCGGTACTGTTTTTGAAAAAAATGAGTCATCAGGTGATTGAATATAAACTGGGAATTGGTTTGCCGGACGGTCATAAAGACCTCGAATTTGAGATTCAGCCCCACTGATGGTAGCGGTAGAAGCAACTATTTTTGGTTTTGATTCGCCAAATCCCATAAGCTCATCAATCACGAACTCATATAAACCTGTTAGAGAACCAAGTGGACCGTTTAAAAGGTGCAGCTCATCTTGGATTACAAGATCCGCAGGAGGAAGCCAAGCGTGTTGCCGTGGCAAATCTTGTGTCGGAGAGTCGTCTATGAACTTGTTGTCGGAAGCTCGATAGGATGATTTACGACCGAACAATTCTCCAATTCGCGGTTGCCAAGCAATTTGTACTAGTTTATCGACGGTCCCGATGACGAGCGACGGTAAATGATCGTAAATGGCCTCGTCAATCGTATATGCTGGGATGCCGCTGTGGAATGTACATCTTGCTTTCGGACATTTGATTGTCGCTTTAGCTCGATTGACCGTATAGTTTTGTACAGTCAATTTCTCCCCACACCAAGGGCAATGGCTAAGTTGCATCGGGTTGCCGACTTCCCCGTTCTCAAGAGGTTCGTTGCTTGCTAGTTTTTGCAGCGCGATCTTTGCATCATCATAATTGTTTGGAGTAGATGCACTTCCAATCCAAAGTCCAATCGAGAACGGCACGGTACCTAAGTCTGCTAATTGAATATCAGGAATCTGATTCGAATAAGTATCATCGTGTCGACGAATCGCTTCCATGGCACAAATAAGAAGCGTCGCTCGCTGGAACTGTTGAATGGTTAGTAGGCGGAGCGTATAGCGCATCATGACACTCATGCCACCGTAACTCATTGGGTCGCTAGCATCATTCTTTAAGCGCCGAACAAACATTACGAATGCTGCTAAGCCAAGGTAAGCTTCCGTTTTACCTCCACCGGTCGGGAACCATAGCAAATCGACAAGCTGACGGTTTTCATGTTGCTCGTCAAAACTGCTAGGTAAATTCATGAGAATAAAGGCTAACTGGAATAGACGCCACTCGCTTTTGACGGGTTCAAAATCGTATTGTCCTGTTTCTTTATATACCGAGGCATGAATCCCTTGCTCACGTTGAACGTGCATCGCTAAGTTCGACAGTCTGAAACCTGTCCACGCCTTGTCATTCGTCTCCAAAAGTCGAATTCCATCGTATATACGAGAACAAGTTTTTCTCGCTTGTTCAACTTGTTGCGTAAGTAAGGATTGATCGATTTCGCTAAGTCCGTCCACCTTCGCTGACTCATCCTCAATCCATTCCATATACGCATCTGGTAATTTCTTTAATCGAGAAATGACTTCAGTTTTAGGCTGTTTAGCCAGATCCAACATATTGAACGACGTGTCCGCCAAACGTTGATGCTCAACTAGAGGCACTTCTTCTTTTGGCAACCATGTCGTTGTGAAGTAGTAGGTTGTGTCATCTACAGACCAATCTGTACCGATTTGGTGACCAATAATCGGAACAGTCCGTTCGCGATATAAGAAATTGATTAAGTTGTTCATGCCGTAAGCAGGACGTGGAACAATCGCCTGTTTATTGACGCTAAATGATAGTTTCGGTTGGAAAATAATCTCCTCTTGTCTTGGGAAACGATTAGTTGAGCTTAAATCCAAGCTGTGGACAAGATAAAGACTAATGTCTAATCCGGATTTTCCCGGACGAATATACCATTTTAAAAGTAGATTTGAATCTGAGTCGATTGACAGTTCACCACTCTGATTTAAATCCAGTGAGACAATTTTTGAGAACGGCTGCCGTTTGTAATAAAAAGAGTTATCTTCTTCTACGGATTCATAACGTGCCCAACTGATATGACAAGTTAGTGGGACAATATCATTTAATATAAAGCTTACACCCAAGCTAGAGTTACGAAATTGGTCTTGAGAAATGATGATTTCTTCGATGGCTTCACCTTCAACGGTAACGCCTTCAACTTCGTTTAAAGGTTGATCCGTCTCTTCTTCATGAATAACGTTTGATGAGGCCCCGTATGGAAAGAGTCGACCGGTCAAATAGAATGAACTTGGTGCAGCTTTGAGCGTTTCATGTTCACCATTTTGTGGTCCTATCAGTCTTTTTTCTAGGTTCTCAACGAGTTCAGTTCGTTGTTTAGGTGTAAAGGCTTTAGCTTGTGTAGTTGGCTTCTCCTGACTTGTTAATTGGAGAACACCTTTATTCATATGAATTTTTGTTTGGTGTGCTAGAATCTGTCGAAGTTGTCGCAAATCGATGAACTCATCTTCAAGCAAATCTAAAGCCTCATCAATCGAGGCTTGTTGATTATCTTTACCTGATAAAAAATTAACTAGGCGTTGGATAATATCATTCATTGTTTTGCCCCTTTCTTATATAATTTAATTGTAAAACATTTGAATATAAGGGGCGAGGGGAAATGATGGAATCTTCAGGAGTAGTCTCTTCAAATATTAGTTATATTCAGTTGGCATTTAACTCACTTCACACCGATGTATTGACGCGAGAGAAATTAATTGAGTATTTGATGATGATTTGGGATTCAGGACGAGGATGTAAGAGAGAAGATGCTGTTCGGAATTTAACTACAGCGTTAGAAGCAAATGTACCGTCGGTCATTAGCGAAGGCGATTACGTGAGACGGAAAAATGATCCTTCGTCACAATTTGACTCGCTTGAGCGTGAACTACGTCAAAACCGAGAGCCTATTTTAATGAGTAAAGATTTGAAAAATAAAATAGCAAGTTTATATAAAGATCCTCGATTTATTGTTTTAAACGGGAAGCACGGGCATAAAGATGCACAGTATATCATTCTTAGCGAATGGCAATTGCTAAATGATTTGGTCCATCGCTATATGTACAAGAATAAACTCGAAAACATCGTCAGGCATGATGTGATTGCACAAGTAAAATCATACTACGACATCCAAGATTCTAACGTCTTGTTCTTTCCTAAAGTAGATTCCCGTTTCAAGACATCTTATCAACGCATTAGTTTAAATGATTATGATAATCCACCAATGGATTACAACATCACCGTGTCACCAGATATTCTAGAAGAAATTGAAGAACAGAAAGGTGCCATTATTGAGCACTTGAAACGGAATCGCGAAACACCGATTAAAATTCGAGAAATTATTCAAAAGTATTTTCGGAAACAGCCATATGAAAATATATTCTCTGCTTATTATGAAGGATTGAGACAAGTTTTAAAGGTGGAACGAAATATTGTTATTTCTCAGAATACGATTATTTATGATGATTCCAAACCTAAAGAACTAGATCTCACCTCAAATAAAACGCGAGGGAAAACAATTATTTCTCCAATCCCATCACCACGACTGAAGCAGAACATAGAAGTTACTAAACCTATTAAACGTGAACGTACAGCCAATAATCGTGTGACGGTTCGTTTATCTACACTCGAACGAAGAAATTCTACGATTCAGGTGTCTGGTGAGCTGGCAAAGTATTTTGCCGCTGGACAGCTAGAGGTAGTAAATCAGTCGAGTTCTTTTATTCTTACCATGAACGCAAAAGGTCAGGCAGGAAGCCACAGTTTTAGCGATTTCCTCTTTGAACATCGAATTAAACCGGGACAAAAGATGATATTCGAGAATCTTCAGGAGGGCAAAGCGACTGTCCGAGTGGCTCCGTATCTACCAGAGGATATGCGAGAAGCTGAGCGGCTTAACCGTCTACAAGAACTCGATTCATCCATTGAACATCCAAGCGCACGTTCACTCTTAGTAAACTATTTATTAAAACAGAAATCTCCGGTTTCTGTGGATAAGTTAATTGAAGAGGTTCAACAACATTATCCATATTCACCGAAAACGGTGGAGTCAATTCTGTACAAACATCCCTACTTTATTCAAGATACGCTTCACACATGGCGCTTTGAACCTGGTCTTTGGAATACACGTCAAGAATCCAATAGTTTGCTAAATATGAACGAAGAATTGATTCAAATCTGGGGAGACTTACTGCCATTCATATATGAAGACAGTAACATACCAGCTCCACATTTCATTCCACAAGATGTCGAAGACGTTCGTGTCATTGTATGGGGTGGCCAATCCCCACTTAACCGAACTCAGGAACTCGAATACCAAGAAGGTGGAATGCTCCTTAACCCTAAGTCAATCAATCAGAATTTAGACGAAGAACAGTTTTTGACATGGGCGTCTCTCATATATGAACAAGGAAAAAATAGTTCGACTACAAGACATGCTTTTAATCAAAAAATCGAACGTTTCTTTCGACTAGCTGGAGTTAAAACGAATGTACTAGCAATCCCTACTTTCCCAGCTTTACGGTTACCTCATCGATTGAAGTGTTCCCGATTAACGAAATCAATTTTAAACGGTAGCCATCCAGAAAGTACTCATTTAGCACCGTTATTATTTGAACAGTATCGTATAATGATGCGGTTTATTAACGAACATAAGGCGCATGTCGTTGTTTTGAATTTTGATGAGACGGAGTACGCATACTTCCTTTATGCGATGCTTGGATACTCTGAACCGATAGAACGCAAAGCACTTACTGCATTATTAGAAGATCGACAAATGCCAATTCGAGAAGATAAGCGTGTGTTGTGGAATTGGAGCGAGTCTACAAAACCATTCTTTAATCTAGGTAACGTAGCGTTTGAGCGGAATTATCAATTGGCTAGCGAGTTGTTCAAATTGTATGACGGAGAGGCTTGGAAAACTGTGAAGCAAGAAGAACTTGTGGTGCGTTGAAATAAGGTTTTCAAACATGGAGGTATCTCATGAAAAATTCTGTTATTTTCTTAGATTGTTTCCATAAAATCGAAACGATGTTGTGTCAGCAATTAAGACAAGAAGAACATCTTTCGTTTTCCTATCTTGTGGAGCGAGCCGCTAAACAAAATCCCTTGATTCGACAAAAAGCAGAGCGACTCAAAAGTTTTGGACGCTTGCGCAACGCTATTCAACATGGGAGCGGATTGAACGGTGAGCCGATTGCGGAACCTCACGAGAAAATTGTGAGTGAGATTATTGAAATTGAAGAGAAGTTACGTTCTCCGAAGCGAATGAACACCTTCTTCTGTGACGTCTATTCATTGAATGAAACGGACTCGATGAGTAAAATGCTCCAGTTTGTTCATCAATTCCAATACTCTCAATTTCCTGTTTTTAATTCAGACGGAGAATTTATTTCGCTTGTGACTGAAAGCGGTATCACGAATTGGCTGGCGTCAAAAGTGAAGGATGATCTCATTTCATTCGAAGAGACCAGGGTGAGCGATCTTCTTTCTGTCGATGAACTTGCTGAGAAGTATCGCTTCGTTTCGAGAAGAAATACTATCTATGAAGCAAAAGATTACTTTTTGCAGGCCGCAAATCAAGGCAAAAAGTTAGAAGCATTATTGATTACGGAATCAGGGAAGTCGAATCAAGCGTTATTGGGGATTGTGACACAGTGGGATTTAGCTAAATTTGATTGAGAAATAGAGAAGGAAGCTGACTGTTACATCAGCTTCCTTCTCTATTTCTGCTTAGGGGCAATTAAATTTAATTAACTAAAATCGGCTCAATACCCATCTCATCAAGCAACGTCCATAACGGCTCCATCGCTTGATCCGCATCCCGATAGAAATGACGGCCCCGGACACGCCAGAATGTCCAACCGGCCCGTTCGAGCACTTTTTGCCGGAACATATCTTGCTCGTAGACGTCCGGCCCGTGCCAGCGTTCACCGTCACATTCGACCGCAAGGCGGTTCGATTCGCCTTCGACGACGAGGTCGATGCGATAGCCATTCACTTGAACTTGCGGACGAACGAGATAGCCGCGGTTCGTCAAGCGTTTATACACTTCTTCTTCGAAAGGAGAGTCAAACAAGTGCTGGACCGCTTCGAACGACTCTTGATCGCCGAGCGGGTTCTGGCAATAGTTGACGAGTTTGTAACGCATGCAGTTTTGATTGCCGATGTCTTGCAGTGTCACCGAGTGGAACAAAATCATCTGATCTCGAGCCCGACTCGCCGCGACATTGAAACGCTGGCTGTCGGTCTCTTTCGTGAGTGCGGCAAAACGGCGGTTCGGTGCGACGACGAGTGACAGCAACATGACGTCACGCTCATCACCTTGGAACGTATAGGCATCACCAAAACGGACATTGTGCTCAATCAGTTTGTCGATGCCGATCAAGTCGGTTGCCATCCGCTCGATTTGATCCGTCTGGGCTTTCCCGAGGAGCGAGATGATCCCGAACGTCCGCTTTGCGTAGCGTGGGTCGTCAATCAACTGTTTCAAGTGATCGACGAGCGCTTTCGCTTCCGGGACGTTGAACTTGTCTTTCGTCGTTTCAGCGACGTTCCCATCCTCGACAAAGACGCTCTGCACCGCCGGCGTCAACCGTTCGGCACGTTGCGGGAGTCGGAGTGGGACGATGCGGCCTTCATACACATGGGCGTTGCTGAAACCGATAATCTCCGGCACGCAACGGAAGTGTTCACGGAGCCCGACCGTCGCACTGAACTTGACGGAGGCGAGGTCGTATAGACTGGATGAGCCATCGAATAACGTCATCGTCGTGTCGTTTCCGAAGTATGTCTTTTTCTTCTCTTGGATCGCATTTTGGTCTTGGAACGTCGTTGGACTGATTTGGCGGTCGTCCCCGACGATGATGGCTTTTCGAGCACGCGACAAGAGCGAGATGGCATCCATCGTGCTTTGCGAGCTCTCATCGAAGATGATGACGTCGAACAGCTCATCGATTTCTTTGAACGATTCGAGCACGCGGTTCACCGGCATGATCCAAACTGGGATCGCGTCTTGGGCCGCAGCCATTTGACGGGCGGCTTCCCGCTTATGACGAGCCGCATGTTTCCCGGTGCCTTTCCCTATTTGGCGAATCAACTTCGCCCAACTGTTCAAACGTTCTTGTTTCGACGGTGTCATCCGCGTCAGCTGCTCTTTCCACGCGTATGTCGCACACAAGTCCGCCGTTGCTTTTCCTTCCTCTTTCTCCAATCGTTTCATCTTCTCCCGATAATCGTCGTCGCTCAGTGCTTCGAGTAACGTCAAGACACGTGCTACTTTCCAATCGAGTTCGAACGTCTGAAGTTGAAGCGTCGGAGCAGTCCCGTCGTAAAACGCGTTCAACCAACCTGGCGCGACTTGTTTGAAGCGCTCTGTTAGTTCTTTTAGGCGTGTCGCTTTTGTGTTTTGTTGTTCGAGTAATGCCAACTCTTCAATGGACTGTGTGTAACGTCCGGCATCCCAAGTTTGCACCGCTTGCTTGAGACGTAACGCCGCAGGATGGATGTGCGCGTCATGGATGAGTGAAAGATAAGACGTCTGGATTGTCTGTAGCTCCTTCATCTCATCGAGCGCCAGCGAGGCATCTAGCTCTTGTTTAGCTTGCGCCAACCAAGCTTTCTCATAGCGGAACCGTTCGTTGTACAGACGGAAAGTCGGAGCCAATGACTGGTTGTACGTCACAAAGACAGCTTTCCATTCACGGAGCGCATGAAGCGCCGTCCGATAAGACGAAAATTCAGGCGTCTCTAACTCGAGTTCAAAGTGCTCACACGCATATTTGAAACGACGTGATAATGTCGTCAACGATGACTTCAATTCATTAAATTGTTTCAACAGTTGAAGGTCGGCACTCGATTGCGGGGCCTTCCCGTCAATTTTGGTTTCATCGAGTAAGACGGCATATTTTTTACGTTTCGTCAGTTTGAAGAAAAAGCCGTCGGTCTTTCCTTCGTCTAAAACCGGACCGAGTTCGTCAGCGAGCGTCCATACATCATTCGGTAAAGTAGACGGCAATTCGATGTCGTGGACGGCGAGTTTACGCTCCAACGACTCGAGTGCTTTGACGTCGCGTTCAAACGCCTGACAGTCTTCTTCACATTGCACTTCATCGCTTCGATGGGTGGCCCAGTAGCTGTACCGTTCACGTAGCCACTCGGGTTGACGATCAAATGACTCGAGCAACGTCTGAATATGGTCTCGTGTCTGTTGACGAAGTGACGTTGATTTTTCCTGTAACCATGACGCAGCGGCCTGCGTCTGTTCGAGAGCGGCGAGTTGTTCGTAACGACCGCTTTCAGCTAAGAACGTTTCAAGGGACGGAAGCGTTGTCGTCGCTGGATAGGTCGTCACATTCGGTCCTTGGTTGAGCATTTCCCGTTCTGCCATGAGTTGATAGAAGTCCGCCAATTCATCAGCCGTCAGCGGACAAGTGTCTGTCAATACGGGGAGCGGAAGCTGCATCGTGACTTTTTGTTCGCTCGTCCATTTCGCCCAATCGGTCGGTGAACGCGTCTCATCGAGATATGGAATCACTGTATGCTCGCTAGCGGCTTGCTCAATCATTTTCCGACGCAAACGGGCAATCTCTTCACGTGTCTCATACAACTTTTGTTGCTTTTGTGTTCCTGTCTTCTCTAATTCCGAAGCGGTCGTGCGATTCAAGTACGAGGCAATCTCTTGGAGTGAACTTTCCGTCTGCTTTGTCGTCTTTGAATCTGATCCAAGGATGGATACCGCGAGCTGGCGAATTTGGGCCGGAAGTTTATCACGCAAGACGTTCAACGCATGTTCCTTTTCACTGGTGACGAGGACGCGCTTTCCGTGTGCAAGCAAGTGCGAAATCAAGTTTGAAATCGTGTGACTCTTCCCGGTACCAGGGGGTCCTTGTACGACGACACCGGCATGGTTACTCAATTGACTTAAAATGCGTTTTTGTTCTTCATTATATGGAAGCGGGAAGAGAATCTCTTCACCGACCGGCTTCCACGTGTCACGATCAAGCGCGTCAAGCGCGTGGATTTCTTCGTCGTTCGACGTCAAAAACTGTTGCAAGGCAGGTGAAGGTGATAGACCGTTTTCGATCAACGTGGCCAAGTTCTCATGTTCTTCGACCCACGCATGGGCAGACTTCTTGCGAACGTATAAGCGCATGCCGGGCATTGCATAGACGGTTGCGATTTCGCCATAGGCGTGGTCGTCATTCAACAGCTTCAATACACGCTCGGACTGCTCTTGTAATTCAGTTTCGACCCATGGTTTGAAGTCGAAAGTGAGCTCTTCTTTAAAATCGACTTCGTATCGGGATAGTTCAGATGACATCCAAACATGGTCACGGTCGAGCATATCAAGTTCGAGTTTCGTCGGTATGGCTGACGCTTCGATGCGGAACAGACTCTTCTCTTGATCGAACTCGAGTACGGCTGCTCGTGTGAACAACGGCCGTTCGACTTTGTCATTCGGCCAGTGCAACATCCCGAATGAATAGACAAGTTCATATGTATCGCTCTCGGTCGAGAGAAGTTGCATCGTCCGATACATCGTGTCGTATAATTTTCGAGCAGACTCGTGTGCTTTTTTCTCTTGTTCCCACGTTTCAATCGAGGTTAAAAAGTCATTGAACGTCGCGTCGAGTTTTTCAGGAAACAATTCTGTCCGTTTATACGTTTCGCCTTCTTGGAGAACGTAGGCGTACAACTCTCGCGGAAGACTTGGGCGCTTCTGTGCGAATGGTGCGAGAAAATGAACTTCGATGGAGAGCTCCTCTTCTTGAGTGACGCGCACGTTTGGATACGTTAACGCCTCGGGAGATAAAAGAAGTTCATAGTTTTTTGTATTAGTTTCAGTACGAATATCCATCCGTTTGACAGCCGCTAAAAACTTAAATAAATCAGCTGTCTTTTGTTGGGTTGTTGCATTCATGGTGTAATCCTTCTTTCTTTCAAAAACGATGGTGTGACAGTCGTCTCATTCCAAACATAGGGAATGTTTCCCGTCTATTTAGGAATCAATTAACATTATAACTTTAGTCTGATTATTTTTGAATGAAATAGTTATCTAACCTACACATAAATATTGAAAGGTTGTTAGTATGAATATTAAAGGATTTATTGTATTATTTAACCAATAAAGATTTTAGGGGGATTGTAGTTATGGAAGAAGTGGTATTTTACTTGCAACAAATCGCTAATAAACTGGACAGTATCGAGGGGAAATTAAGTGATATAGAATCTGAAACCTCATTTTTAAATGCTACATTGTCTGGAGTGAACACAGAATTGGGAAACATTACTTTTACACTTGAAGAGATTCAAGGGTCGGGAATGTTTAATAGCGTCACTGATGTTCACGATAAACTTGTGGAATTTCAAGGTCATGGACTGCACAATTTTGGCGACATTATAGAAGCGATTGAAGAATTGAAAGGGTCAGGTCTATATAATACTATTTCAGACTTGCATGAAAAATTAGATAGTATTCAAGGGTTAGGATTTAACAGTATTTCAGATGTAGTAGATCGACTCGATTGAAACCTAATTCTAATCTGTAAATAATACAACTCCATCACAGTGATGGGGTTTTCTTTTGTCTCAGAAGTAAACTTCCCATTTGAACCCTATCCGTTATTTTATCTACCTAATATTAGGAAATCCGTTATAGTGGATGCAATGATTGAACAACGGGGAAGGATGAGAGAAAGATGAACCAGTATTATTTAACAGAATGGCGAGCATTAACGAAAGCAACGGACGTGACGCTCCATCTCTATACCGTACCGCTCCAAGATCCATCGTCACGCCATACGCAAGGTGGAAAGTTGATTTTCCAATTGAATAAATTGAACAACTTTCAACCGATTGTGTTCTTTGATCAGTACATCGCTTCATTTGAGGAAATCAAACAGTGGGGAAATGAGACGTTTCTACAATACGAAGCACGTCCGATCAATCTTTCACGTAATGTCGAGCGAACGCTACTTGAACGACTGTTGAAAAAGCAGTTGGAGCGATTGGGACATCCACAGTACATGATGAACCGGGGGAAGTTCCGCTCGAAACAGGCGCATCCGCAGTCGACGAGCGGGCTACTCGTTTATCCGGCACTCGATCTCAACGTGAACGTGTCTGAGACGGATGAAATTGTCTTCGGATTCGATTTGACCCATCAATTTGAATACCGCGAAAACCTACTGCAGCAGCTCAAGCGTGAGCCGAAATCCGTGGCTACGGGAATGCGTGTCATCGATTCGACTCATCCGAAGTCGTATGAGTACGAATTTGTAGAAGTTGCGCCATATCGAGCGAGTGAAGTGAGTCCGATTCTAAAGTGTTCAATCATTGATTATTTCGCAAAGAAAGATCCGAAACGAGTCATCGCACCAGACGCACTCGTCGTACACGTCAAAGATCGAAACAATCAAATTCTTCCATACTTACCCGAGCAACTGAAACAGAGTTGTTCATTTGAGACGATTCCAGCTAAACAGCTCGGCGCAGTCAATCGAATCATCAAATTGTCGCCAGACGCGCGAATGTCAAAACTGATGCCGGAAGCACTCGAGTTAATCGGTCGACTGCCGATGCTTCAGTTTGAGCGGAAAGATGTGCGGGCCGCTCGTCTCGGCTATACCATCAAAACGTTACAATCTCCTCGACTGCGCTTCGGTAAAGGGAGGACAGCAAGCTACGCGAAGGGTGGTTTGAATCAAGGCGGCGTTTTTGAAACAGGGGAGGCGACCGTCAGTTTCTTTGTCGACCCGAAATTACACGATCGCCAAAAATTGCAACAAGTCCTCGATTTTATCAAAAAGCTTAAGACCACGTCTGAACGCTTTGGCGTGACACTCAACGTCTCGAATAAACCAAAAGGATTGAGCCAAACGCTCTCTACCGATTTGTTGCAGGCAGAAGACGTCATGTTCCAACTGAAGAATGTCCCGAAACACTTTGAAGGTGTCGTCGTCGTCATCGCCGAGGAAGCATCGCTCAATCATTCGTATCAAGCCATTAAGCGGGAATTTGGTGGGAAACATGATGTCGTGACTCAATGTGTGGAGCTACATGACCGCGTGCTGAACTCTGAAGATACACTGTACAACATCCTACTCGGTGTGTACGTGAAGGCAGGCCTACAACCTTGGATTCTCGGTGAACCGCTCCACTCGGATTGTTTTGTCGGGTTAGACGTAAGCCATGAGAATGGAAAACATGCGTCGGGCATCATTCAAATCATTGGGAAAGACGGGGCGATGATTAAGCAGAAATCACTCTCGACAAGTGAAGCAGGGGAGAAGATCAGTGCTGAGACGATGCGGGAAATCGTTTATGACACGCTTCATGCGTTTGAAGAACAGTACGGACATGCGCCAACGCATATCACGTTCCACCGGGATGGGTTTGGCCGTGAAGATTTGGCTCTCATCGACTCGCTTCTTTCTCCACGTGGGATTCAATTCGACTACGTGGAAATTTTGAAAAACGTCAATCGACGGATAGCGATTCATGAGAAGGAATGGAAGACGTCACAGGGGCTTAGCTATTCAAAAGAACGGATGGGCTACCTACTCTCGACCAATCCTCACGCACGTGTCGGGATGGCGAAACCGCTCAAAGTGGTGCAACAGACAAACATCTTACCATTTGAGGCTGTGTTAAGCGATGTGTATCGTTTATCGTTCATGCATGTCCACTCGCTCTTAAAAACACGACTGCCGATTACGACACACTATGCGGACTTAAGTTCGACGTTCCATAACCGTGGATTGATCAATGCAAATACGCAACATGAAGAGGCGTTGCCATTTGTTTAAAACGATAAGTGTTAATAAAGTGATTTTTGCGACAATACATGAGACGACGAAAGGATTGAAATGGAATCGGCATCTATTACACCCATCAACGTGAAGAGGCATGGCGACAAGCTTTAAAACAAGGTTATCTTGAAGCGAGTGATGCGCACACGATGTTTATGCAAGAAGAGCTAGAAGACTTTAAACCGGCTTATGATTGGATGGTTGCACAATATGAAGCACGCGTCGGCATCTCATTGAATGGGAACTATCCGATTTGGTGTTGGGATGAATTCCCGGATTTAGGTCGTGACGGACACATAGGCGAAGGGAATCGTGGTGTCGTACTAACGGTTGAGTTGCCAGACGAAGAGGTGCTGGCGTCCGAGTTCTCGTATTGGCATCACGTACTGAATAACTTTCCGTTGTACGAGACGTTAGAAGAGTATGATTCTGACGAGCGACCGAGTGAGGCGTTTGTACGGAAATCATGGGAGTGTATTTTTGACAAAGCTTGGTGTGAGAAAACGATTGAGGACCAACCGAACGTAGAACTGGTCTATCAATACGTCGTTCATCGAATTGATTTGACACAGGTTCGGGCGGTCATGTCGTTTACGGGACGTGGTGACACTTGGTTGGATCGAATTCGAGGAATAGGATGGCGGCTCGGGTTCAAGTTAGGTGTATTCAAGTCGAAACCGTTTCGATACAGAGCGAACGATGAAACACGTTGACTGCAAAAACTGTGAGGGAAGAGGAGGCGAAATCAATCGGCTGGATTGATGGGATTACGAAGGAGACCGAAGCAGGTGAGTTCGCCCAACGTTTTTCGCCGAGGCGCAAGAATAATAACTGGACCGAGTTGAACAGAGAACGAATTAGTTATATTTGACAATGCTTCCGACGAACATCACAAGTGCCCAGGCAGAAAGAATCACAAGCTCCACCCATATAGAGCCGAGTCCAGCGACAGCTTCGATCTGATGGGGCCGAGCAAGAAGATGTTTGGCAAGTACTCGAGCAAACCGATGATAGAGAACCGGTCTTCGTACACCAATAACATCGGTGAGAACGAGAAAAACAAAATCACCGCCGACGATGAGCGAAGATCTTTCGTAAGTTCATTATTTGATTAGCCTTGCATGGCGCTTAAAAAAAAACCAATAATAGCACCATCGCTTAAGTGACTAAATCATCACTTTAAAGTCATTTGGCAGTCACTTTGCCTTGTTACGCTAGTTATAGAAGAGGATGACCTCAACGAATAACTAAACAAACGGAGGCGTATGATGGATATCAAGGAAATTGTCATTCGATTAAGTGCATTTTTTGTACCTGCCGCTATTCTTGCGATTGGCGTTTTAGTATTATCTTTTATTGTGATTAAAATGAGGAAGAAAAAAGGCATGAATCCCTCAAGTGGTGGCAAGAAAAAGGCGATAATCGGCTCACTTCTTGTAGCGTATTATTTTATTGTGATTGGAATTACGAATTTAAGCCGAGGCGAATCTTTCTCTGGGCAAGTGAACCTAAATATATTTAGTGGATACATTGATGCATGGAACTCATTTTCACTAATCGCCTTTCAATTGATTGTTTTTAACGTCTTGATGTTTGTGCCACTCGGTATCCTCTTGCCGTTATATAGTCGTCGATTTATGCAATTTAAATGGACGTTCGCTGCAACGCTCCTTGCCACGTTAGTCATTGAAATTTTTCAAGTCGTGACGGGGAGAGGGATCTTTGAATTAGATGACATTTTCCATAATACGTTGGGTGGTGTCTTAGGATATCAACTCTTTATGCTCACCCATGAAATCGTTCGAAACAAAAGCATTTCATTGAAACAGCTCACAAAACGACTTGCGCTTCCCATGGTTTTACTTTTTGCAGTTGCAGGTTGGTTCTCTTTTTATCATTTCAAAGAATTTGGGAACATGAGCATTAATCCAACCTACGGAACCGACATGGAGAAGGTGACATTAAGTACTACGATGGAGTTAAATTCAGAAAAAGCTTATGCACCCGTTTACAAAAACAAATACAGCAACGACGAAGAACATGGACGAGACGTCGTTGATAATCTTCAAAAGAAGTTACGTTTGCCAAAGCTTGCTGAAGAAGGACGAGAAGGCGACAATCGGATGTTCACGTTCGAAAAAGAACAGGGGACCGATTATCAAATGAGTTATTATATGCGTGATGGGACATGGTCACTGATGGATCACGAGTTTCTGCCAGAAAACGTGACGTATGAAAACAGTGAAGAAATGAAGGCATATGCGACAGAGATGCTTGCTCGTTTAGATTTACTTCCGAAGCAGGCTGACTTGACGATTTCCGAGACCGGGACGTTTCACTGGATGATTCAGCCGTCTACTTATTCAAGTTCAGAAATTTAGGATGGCGTCATCATGATGGATTTCAAAAAAGACGGGAGTGTCGGTTCGCTGTTTTATAGCAATACGATCAACGAATTCATTCGTGATGTTGAGATTCTGTCTCCAAAAGAAGCGTATGCGAAAATTGAGAATGGCGATTTCGATCAATACAACCCGCTTCAAAAAGGCGACCAGTTAGTCGTGACGGACTGTCAATTAGACTACATGTATGACTCGAAAGGTTTCTATCAGCCCATCTATTCCTTCTCTGGAACACTAAATGGAGAAGAGTGGTCATTACGTGTGACGGCCATGAAATGATGCATTTGAAGTATGGGTTCACGGAAAGAACCGGTCAACAGTGTTCAAACGAGCACTGTTTTTTGTTTACCGTCATGTCTCGTCTATAAGACAATGAAGAAAACGTTTAAGGGAGGAGCGATCGGATGGAAATCGAGAATTTGCTACGATTTGAGGGGCGACAAGATTTTCGGAAGTGGCTTGAAGAAAACGCAATTGAACAGTCTTTTTGTTGGGTCATTCTAAGCCGAAAGCGTGAAGGACAAGGATTACTTTACTTAGATGCTGTAGAGGAGGCGCTTTGTTTCGGATGGATTGATGGCATTACAAAAAAGACGACAGAAGGCGAACTCGCACAGCGTTTTTCACCGAGACGTAAAAACAGTAACTGGACCGAACTGAACAAAGAACGCGTCCGTCGATTACAGCGACTTGGTTTGATGACAGAGAACGGTGAACGGGTTCTTCCTGATATGCGAAACGAGTCGTTCCGGATTGATGAAGAAATCATAATGCGTTTGCAAGGAGACCGAGAACTCTATCAAAACTTTAGTAACTTTCCTGAGTTATATCGCCGCATTCGGATCGATACCATCCAAAGTGTCCGTCAAGACCGAGACCTGTATACGAAACGGTTGAATAAGTTCATTGAAAAAACGAAAGCGAACGAGATGTATGGGCAATGGAATGATGGGGGTCGCTTGATAGAATAAAAAAAGGTGCCGCCATTCAAGTCAACGCGACACCTAGTTTCAATCAATCCGTCTGTTTCCGGTTATACATGGCAATACTCCCAACGAACATGATTATTGCCCAGGCAGACAGAATCACAAGCTCCACCCATGTAGAGCCGACTCCAGCACCCGCCTCGATTTGATGGGCGATGTCGATAATCAGGACATTCGGCAAATATTCCAATAATCCAATAAGCGCGAATGAATCTTTGAATACGACGAGCATTGGAGAAAACGAGAAGAAAAAGAACGGAAGCATAACGACGAGGGAAGCTTCCATGACAGTTTTCGTCATTAACCCGAAAATCGTTCCAACAGCGATATAGAAAAGTGCTAAGACAATCATCGCGTAACTGATCACGAATAGATTGTCCGGCGAGTAGTCTAAAAGGAACGCACAAGCAATTACAGTCAGAATCGTTGTAATGAATGTCAGTGCACTTTTCCCGATTAAAATATCAAGCGTACTCGCTGGTGAGAGCATGAGCCCACGTAACGTGTTCTTCTCTCTCTCTTCTGCAATCAAGGCGCACTGAACAAAAATCGCGACGAGGCTGAATGCGATATTGAAGACAAAATATGTGATGTCGATGCCTCCTCCGCCGAGCTGTGAATAGAAGACGGCGAAGAACAGCGGCATGATCAACGTCGAGGAAACAAATAAGTTCCGTGATAAGTCTTTATAGTCTTTCTGGAAAATGGCGAGTGCCCGTTTCATTGAAAATGTCATGATAATTTCCTCCCCGTCACTTCGATAAAGATATCCCCGAGCGTCGGCTCGTTCGAATGGATGGCCGCGATGTTTTGGTCGCGCACCTGTTCATAGAGCCAGTCGGCCCCGTCTTTTCCTTGTTTCAATTCAACCGTTTCCCCGTCATGCAGTTCGACGCGCATCGAGCCGTTCGCGTATTTCCGGCGCAATCGTTTCGGGGCGTCGAGCAATTGAATCTCCCCTTGATGTAAGAAGGCGATGCGGTCGCACAGTTCTTCGGCCTCGTTCATGTCATGCGTCGTCAAGAAGATCGTCGTCCCTTTTGCCTTCAACCGTTCGATGCCTTTATAAATGTGGCGCGAGTTGACCGGGTCGAGCGCGGACGTCGGCTCATCTAAAAACAATAGTTCTGGTTCATGTAACAACGCCCGGGCCAGTGTCACCCGTTGCAGCATCCCGCGTGAGAGTGCCGCGATGCGTTTTTTGCGTTCCCCGGCCAAGTTCACCATCTGGAGCACGTCATCGATACGTGTGCGTGGCTCGTCGTATAGGTCGCAATAGAGTTGTAAGTTCTCTTCAATCGAGAGACGCGTGTACAGTCCGCTGTTGTCGGTCAACACACCGATCCGTTTCCGATACTGTTCTTGTTTCAACTCCGAGACCGGCACGCCGAACACGGTTGCGTCACCTGATGTCTGCGTGAGTTGGGACGTCAAGATTTTGATGGTCGTCGTCTTCCCTGATCCACTCGGTCCAAGAAAGCCGAACACTTCTCCCTTGCCGACAGAAAACGTCACGTCGCGTAACGCCTCTTCATTGCCGAATAGCTTTTTTAATCCGTTCACTTGAATAATCGGTTCCATTTTCGTTCCTCCTCGTCGATATCGTCTTGCTTGCTTACATCATATCGAGAGGAAGAGGAGAACGCATTAGAATGGCGGTAACTAGCGCTTTTAGAGGAGCGAGTGGAGCGAATCGGGCGGTGAACGGAGCCTATTTCAGTCCAATCATCGTCTTCAATTCGGCCATTTTCGTCTTCGAGAGCGGGATGGTCGTCTTTTCCGGATCATCGAGCACGAGACTGAAACTGTTCTTCGTATACGTGATGACTTCCCGCACGCGTTGAAGGTTGACGATGTACGACCGGTGACAGCGAAAGAAGCCGTACGGAGTCAGACGCGTCTCGAGCTCGTTCATCGTGAAGACGCTCGGGAACTGCTCGGACTGACTGTGCAATACGGATTGTCCGTCCTGACTCTCGATGTAGTCGATTTCCGGCGGGTCGAGCAAGACGATTTTCTCGTTCACTTTCGTCGGAATCTTCTCGAAGCGGACGTGCATGACATCAGGCGTTATGTCTTCGTTCGCATCCGGTTCATCCGGTTCCACGTCGAGTAGGCGTAGGTGTCGGTGGTCGATCCGATAGACGGTCGACGTGACGAAGAGGGCACTCTCCATGTTGCTCGTCAGAAGCAGGATGGCTTTTTGTTGCTGTTTCAGTTGCATCAAGACGGTCGCGAACAAGTGCCGTGTCTCTTGGTCGACGTTTTGATCGGGTTCTTCAAGAACGTAGATGTCGCGATTATGTAAAAGTAGCGCCGCGTATTGGACACGCCGGACGAGCGATAGACTGATTCGGTTTAAGCGTTTCTTGCGATATGGGGTAAGTTGGACGGTTTGGAGGACATCATCTAGCGATTCCTTCGATTCATATAGTTTATGTGTGAAACGCAGGTATTCCTCGACCGTCAACCGGTCGTATAAGCCGTCACGGATGGAGAAGACTGAGAGCGTGCGATTCGCTGTATCGATGTTTCCGGAGTAGTTTGCGTGTGCGTCAGTCAATAATGCAAATAATATTTCCCGGGAAGTGACGCCACAGTGGATGGCTGCGATTTCACCCGGTTGGATGGTGAACGAGATATTTTCAAGGATGAGCGTGTCTTGTTGGCGAACAGAGACGTTGTCGAACGTAAGCACCGAATCCCTCCCTTTTTAGTGGGATTATACCATTGATTCATAGAAGACTTGAGTAATGAATTGGAATAAGGCTATGCTAGACTGGAGATAATTTAAAATTGAGAAAAATGTAATCAAAGGAGCGAACGTGGAGATGAACGAAATACAACGACTGATGGACAAAGTGATTGAATTCCGTGACGAGCGTGATTGGGCGTTCCACCATAACCCGAAAGACTTGGCGTTATCGCTATCGCTCGAGGCGAGCGAGCTGTTGGAGTTGTTCCAATGGGTGTCGAGCGAAGAAGCGCTCGAGACGAAACACGTCGAGATGAAAGAAGAACTCGCGGATGTACTCATCTACGCGCTGACGTTCGCCCATGCGGCAGGGATTGATGTGTCGCAGGCGATTGAAGAGAAGCTCGAGAAGAATGCGGTGAAGTATCCGAGTCCGAACGCATAAGTTGCAGTCGACCGATTAACCCTGACCATTATTTTCACTACTTTTTGATATGAAATCGGATAAAGTGGTGAAAGAATAAGTCTGGAGAGGGTTAATGAATATGGGCATCTATTATACGTATCAGCATGAAGATGCTTGGAAAGTAGCATTGGAGCGAGGGTATCTCCAAGGTGATCCTCACTACACCTTGTTCAATGACGAAGGATTCGATTTTTTTAAACCGGCCTATGACTGGATGGTCGAACAGTACGAGCTGCGAATTGGGATTTCACTGAACGAAAACTATCCGGTTTGGTGTTGGGATAAGTTTCCTAATCTAAGCAGCGGTGGCCATATTGGACAAGGGAACAAAGGTGTTGTGTTGACAGTTGAATTACCAGATGATCAAGTATTGGCTTCAGAAATTTCATTTTGGGAGTTTGTTCCGTACAACTCTACTTTTTGCGATACAGCCGAGGCCTTTGATCATAGGGAAAATATTGATCCGGTCCATACTCGAAAGTCATGGGAAAAAATCTTTGATAAAAAATGGTGTGAGGAGATGGCGATTCATAGGTCCATCGAAGCACCGAACTATCAATACGTGATTCATCGAGTCGAGCTACATCAAGTTCAAGCCGTCATGCCGTTCCGAGACTTGAGTGATAGTTGGTTGGATCGGATCCGAGGACTTGGGTGGCGTCTCGGCTATCGACTTGGTTTGAAAAAGTCGAGCCCATTCCATCGGCAAGGAGACTGTTATTTTAAAGAAATCAGTTTAAGAGGGGAAGACAGGAATCATGACCCAGCGCGAACGGTTTGATCACTTATACGAGGCGGGGAAACGTTCTACCCGCCAAGCACTTCTTCTTGGAGTGTTCATCAGCTTACTCGGCGCCATCTTTTGGTTCACGGGCGAGCGTCGACTCGCCGAACTGGTTTGGTTCGTCCTCTTCATTCCAGCCATCGGGTTCGTCAAAATAGGGGCACGGACGAAGACGTTGCTTACGTTCAACGATGCGCCTGACTATCGGCGGCTTGTTTGGTATGAATATTGGAGTGGGATGGCGGTCATCGTAATCTTTTGTCTGTTGATTGTATCGTTGCTGCTCCGCCCAGAACAAGCGAATGTTTTGCTTCTTGTGGTCGCATTCAATCTGTTCGCATGGATCGCGTCTTCGAGACTTGATCACGAGCTTGCGAAGATCGACCCGGAACATGTGACGCATAAAGCCTATGAACGTGGGAAAGTCGGCTTCTTTCCAAAATAAAGTCGACCAAAAGGGAGTAGCACGCGCTACTCCCTTTTAGTTTAGTCGTGAACGATTGTGAAGCTGTAAGCGTTCGTGAGCGGATTGTGAATGATTAACTCATAGCTGAGTTGTTGTTCATCGGCCTTATCGACTAGTAGATTAATCTCAGACATGTGGAAGGCGCGTTGCGTGGCGAACGTCGCGACGAGTAGCACACTGCCGAGAATCGTTGTGAGGACGAGACGTTTCGTCCAAATCGTGAGTGGTTTCGACATTAAGAACGTGCCTCCATCTTCTCTTCGATGCGGTCGAGACGCTCCACTAACACATCGAACTGTTGTTGCTGATGGGCCGCAGTTTGGCGCTCTAGCTCGAGTCGCGCGTCGGCCCGCTTCTCATAACGACCGATAAAGCGAACGATCAATACGATGATCGCGATGATTAACGCGAGTGGGATAATCATTGCCAAGAGACTGAATAGTAACGTGAATAGTACATTCATTCTTTTTCCTCCTAGTAGAAGCATTCCTCAATTAGTATTCATACAAAAAGGAAGGCGGAGAGTAGATGCATCGCCTGTAATTTGGTTATGATTGATTCATTCACTAGAAAGGGGCTGACTTATGGCAATCTACTATACATACCAACACGCAAGCGCTTGGAAAGCAGCGAACGAAAGAGGCTATTTATTCGGCGACCCGAACTTTGGCATCTTTCAAGACGAGGACTACGCGTATCATCGGCCCGCCTACGACTGGCTCGCGGGGCAGTATGAACAGCGAACTGGAATCTCCCTTCATGGGAATTATCCTGTTTGGTTGAGTGATGCACGGCCGGATGTAGGACGAAGCGGTTACTTGGAGCCCGGAGAGCCGGGTGTTGTGCTGACGGTTGAGTTGCCCGATGCACATGTACTTGAACTCGAGGCAGGTTATTGGAACTTTGCAATGAATCGTTGGTTTCTGACGTTTGAAGACCGAGAAGCGAAAGACGAGAAAGAGTTGAAGGAATCGTGGGAGAAGATGTTCGACCGCGACTGGTGCGAGTCGATCGTCGAGGCGTATCCGGGGACGAACACGAAGTATCACTATCTCGTCGACCGGATTGATGTCGGGCACGTGCTCGATGTAGTGACGTTTACTGAGGTAGGTGTGTGATAGAGCTACCGACACGACTTGGGACAAACGAAACGGGTTACATCATCAACCAAACAGACGTGACACAGATTCAACCGATGTTTCGACCACTGCTCGATAAGGTGATTCAGCTGTTGCGAGAAGAGTTTGCAGAAGCGTTACATAGCGTATATGTATACGGTAGCGTCGGGCGTGGGACGGCCATAGTCGAACAGTCGGATTTAGACGTGACAGTCATCCTCAACCGGGAGCTAGACATTGATGGATTGAAGTCACGGACCCTACTACTGTTACAGGAACATCCAGAAGCGATTAAAATCGATTATGACATTGGACTATTGCATACGGCGCTCAATCCTACCAATCATTTTGAATGGGGGTTTTGGTTACGTCATATGTGCGCATGCGTTTATGGGACGGACTTGTCTCACCGCTTTCCACATATGAAACCGGATGAGCGAATTAGCCGAGCGTTGAATCGAGATTTGTCCGATCAGTTACGAGAAGCGCAAGTGAAATTGAAGACAAGACGTATGACAGAAAAGGAAAAGAAGTCACTAATCAAACGGATGATTCGAGGCGCGTATTTGACAATCAACGTCGAAGATCAAAGTTTTGTATCGACGATTGCAGATTGTCTGTTTGTGTTGCGCCTCTATTTTTCGAACAGCAAAATCATAGGTGACTTAGAGCGAGGCATGGAGTCAGAAGAAATTCAGGATGACTGGTTGGGTAAGTTGATTGCACAGTATGACTCGTTGTTCCTTCCACGATTGTAGTCGTCGTTCAAAACGACTTCGGTTCGTCTAAATCATCAAAATGAAATTCGACGAAAATCATCCCGAGGATGAGATACATGATTACGAAGGTCCGAACTAAATTGGGTACGTAGAGGATTTGGAAAAACAGCAACCCTTCAACAGAAAACACAAATAGATAGGCAAGGAGATACATCAATAGCTTGCCTTTTCGAAATAAAACATCGGAGCAAACAATCCTGCAAATAGATAAAGTACACTGACAACCTCTAGGAAGAGCGATTCTGAAATGCCATATCCAATGATGAGAATATGGACAGGGACGAAGCACAGTAAAAAGACATTGGACATGGCAGCTTCCGTTTTAATAAATCGGGATAACCCTCGCATGAACAAGATATATGGGAATAAAAGATAATAAAAAAATCGTTTCATATGTAACGCCTTTCCCGAGCGATTCGCTCAACTCATGTATATGTATCGTTTTCAGTATAATGGGGGCACAACGTATATAAAAGGAGTATTTACATGACGCAATCCATCGCAATCATCGGAGCCGGCGTAAGCGGACTATATGCCGCGGCCCTCCTCATCGAAAAAGGATATGACGTCACCGTTTTCGAGGCGCGCGACCGCATCGGGGGACGGGTGTTGAGCCATGACGGCTTCGACCTCGGTCCGACCTGGTATTGGCCGGATACGGAAAAGACGATGGTACGGCTAGTCGACCAGCTCGACCTCCAAGTGTTCCCCCAACAAGCGACCGGTGACTTGATGCTCGAGCGTCAGTTCGGTGTCATCGAACGCCATACGCTTCCACCAGGACACGTGGTCCCATCGATGCGACTCGTCGGTGGCATGGCCAGCTTGACGACCGCGCTCGCAGCAACCTTACCGCCCCATACGATTCAATTTCAGTCGACGGTCACCTCGATGAGACAGGTCGAGCGTGGAGTCGTCATCGAGCTCGAACGAGGAGGGACCGAAACGTTCACGCACGTCATCTTGGCCATCCCGCCTCGGCTCATCTCACGCATCGCGTTTCAGCCGGAACTGTCTGAGACGATGAAGGCGAAGCTAGCGTCTATCCCGACTTGGATGGCCGGTCAAGCGAAAGTGCTCGCCGTCTACGATCGTCCGTTTTGGCGAGAGAATGGGCTATCCGGTCAAGGGATGAGCTGGGCCGGCGTGTTACAGGAGGTGCATGACGCCTCGCAACCGGATGGACTTGCGGCGTTATTCGGTTTTTTCCGCTTATCCGCTACCGAGCGCGCGTTGCTTGAACGGGACGAACTGAATCGTCGCGTCATTGATCAACTCGTACGACTATTCGGGGAAGAGGCGCGCCACCCGCGTGACGTCTTATCCGTCGATTGGTCGAGCGACCGCCATACGGCAGCGGTTGAAGATACGGAGCCGCTGACTGATTTTCCTGTCTATGGACCGATTCCAGTAGACGCCGGTTGGGCGAAGTATTTGTCTTTCGCCGGGACGGAAACGGACTCCTTCTTCGGCGGTCATGTCGAAGGGGCGCTTCGGTCAGCCATCCGTGTCGTCGAGCCATTCTAACCAAAAATGCGTATCTTCCCACACGTGGGACGATACGCATTTTTTATTTGAACCGTTGAATCATCAACGCGAGCGAACGGTTGATCATTTTCATCTCTTCATCCTCAAGGACAGAGAACATCTCTTCGGCGAGCCGTTCCTCGATGGCATCGATTTGCTTCGAGTATGCATGGCCGAGCGGACCGAGGCGGATGAAACTCTCACGCAGGTTGTCCGGGTTCTTCTCTTTCTGGACGAACTCACGCTGTTCGAGCACTTTGAGCACTTGGCTGACGGCGCTTTTCGAGATGTTCATCTTCGTCGCGATCTCCGTCGTCGTCCATGTTTCTTGTCGTTTGAAGAGGAGCAACATCTGTTCTTGCTGATAGCTGAGTTGGAACTCGTTCAAATCGGTGAAGTATTTGGTGAACAATAAGTCGAGCTCGTCGATTTGACGATACATCTCGATGACTTGTTGTTTGCGTGTCTCGTTCAAAGGTCGTTCTCCTTTCATCGTGTGTGACGGAACGTCTGGCTCCGTACGAATAAGAGGGCACTAAGCGCCAATCCGATTATACCAAACGTGATGAGTAACGTTTGAATCGGCACGGCGAGCGCGACGAGCACGGACAAGACGGCGAAGGCGACCGGTTCAAGGCCGGACGCGGCGAGCGCCATGATGCTCATGACACGACCAATCTTGTCTTCGTCGCTATGCTCCTGCATGAGTGTGACCGCCGGCAAGTAGACGAGCATCAACATGAAACCACTCAGCGCCGCCGTCAACGCGAGCATCGGAATCGATTGGGCTTGCGTATACAAGAGGAACGCGGCAATCGTCAGCAACAAGGCGCGGAAGACGAACCGACCGCGATGGACCGAACGCATCAGTAAGACGAGGAAGCTCGCGACGAACGTCCCGACGGCAAGTCCGCCCTCGATGACGCTCAAGTCAAACGCCGTACCGCCACGCTCCCCGACGAGGATTGGGATACTCATGATGAGTGGCCCCATGACGAACAGGTTGACGATGGCGATGGACAGCGTCCCGCTCCGTAAAATCGGGGTATGCGAGACGTAGCGAATCCCTTCTTTTAAGTCGACGATAACGTGAGCGAGGGACATGACATGCGTCGCCGGGATTCGGTCTTGAATCAGGCGCGGCATGATCAACAAAGCGGCAAGGAAGATGAGTCCGGCCGCCGTCCCGAAACTGAGCCCGAACCCGCCCCATGTTAACAAGAGTCCTGCTAAGAAGGGACCGATGACAAACATGAGCTCGAGCGAGCCTTGGAACAAGGAGTTGGCCCGTTGCAACTCGTGCTGTTTGACGAGGGACGGGATGAGGGACGAGAGGGCCGGATACGACATGCCGTCCAAAATCCCAAAGATGACGGAAATCCCGATAAGTGCCGCGACCGAGTACAAGTCGAGTAGATGGAGGCTCAAGACAGCCAACATGAGTGCGGCCTGGCCTAGGTTTGTCAAAAATAAGAGCCGACTCTTTTGGAAGCGGTCGGCGAAGATGCCGCCGAACACCATCAGCACGACACGCGGAAGCGAGACGGCGGTCAAAATGATTCCGAGCAAAGCCGGTTGTTGTAACACATCGATTGTGAGCCACGACACGCTCAAGAAGAAGATGGAGAAGCCGAGCGTCAGCGTCATCCCGGACAGCCAAGTGAAGACGAATCGTGGATTGTGAAGCAAATTCATAAGGTAACCTCATGCTTTCTTTATTAAAGTTAAGTTAACTAAACTATAAAACGAGATTCAACTTTAGTCAATCAACTTGCCCGGATTATAAAATTGTAAAATAACGGAACTTTTATAACGATTCTCACGTATAGGTTGATAAAGAGGGAAACACTCGCCCAGATGAAATGAGGAATGAGATATGGATAGGCAACAACGACTGACAAAAATGAAGCAAGGGAATCGGAAGTGGTTCTTTCTGCGGATGCTATTTGCTATTCCGTTCGGTGTGATAGTTTTTTTACTGTTACAGACAAACACGCAAGAGCTACTTTACGGCAGCTTGCTCGTCCTAACGACATTGCTATACGGATATGTCTTACGACAAGAGTATCGATTCATGAGCAGTTTCACAGAACGCACTCGTACAAAATGTTTCATTTCACTTCAATATACGTTTGATTATGTGTTGATTCTCTTCATCGGACTCGTGTTTCCATGGGTCATGAAATCAGAGACAGCCACTTGGTTGCCATTCATCGGCTTTACAGTCGGTATTTTCATCCTCTCGGTCTCAGAACGGGCGATAGATGAGAAAGTGAAACAAAGCGATTCCGAGCAACCAACACGTCGTGAAGTGAGAGGATGGTGAGCTAAGGAGATGACAAAACAAGAACGCATCAATGCCATCTATAAATCGAACATGAAGATGGCAGTCCTACAAGGGCTCACTACCTTTCCGATGACATTTTTTACGGTCGGCTTGATTCGTTCAAATTCATGGAATGGATGGTATGTGCTCGGTATCGCTGTCTGCTTGTTGTTGCTTGGTGCTTCCTTCTTTAAAGCGAATCGAATCGAGGCGAATATGACTGAACACGAATCGGCCAAGCAAATCATCACACGACGGAACGGATTCCTATTCGGAGTATTCGTCATGTCTATTCTCTCGGTCGCATTGACGCTCAAACTCGGATGGACCTACGCATGGATTTTGATTGTGACCGGTGGCGTTCTCTACGTCGGATACCGATGGATTCGACGACAAGACGAGCGATTGTCTGCTATCGACCCGGAGCATCCATTGTTTCGTGAGATGCGACTCGATTACGTGAGAGATTAGGAGGGATATGATGGAACGGGAAGCCAGACTATCTAAATTAGTGAACATCAAGAAGCGATATCATCGCTTCGTCATCGCGAGCACGCTCTTCATTTGGGGAGCATCGCTCTACTTCATGATGGACCTTGTGTATTCCGGTGTGCTTGCGGTCATCAGTCTCGTTCCGATGATATGGCTCGAGTGGAGGCAGACACGCACCTATCTCACGTTCAATCGCGACCGTTCATATCGGCGTCTCATTCAGCTGAATTTCTTGTTTCTCAGTTTTACGTTCGTCTTACTGTTTAGCTTGGTCGCTTTGCTTTTGACCGGAAACATTCACCGAGACGTTCTTATGTGGGTGATCATCCTCGGGGGTCCACCGTCAGTCTTATGGCCGTTTTGGTTGGACCGGAAGTTGCTCGAAATCGATTCGGAGCACGTGACGTCTGGTATGTTGGCGAAAGCGAACCGTGCGAAGTCGAAGCATCAACTTGATGAAATACAAGAATAAAAGGACGGCATGACTATGACGAAACAAGAACGGATTCAAGCGTTAGGCCAATATCGAGAAAAACATCAACGCAGTAGTTTTTGGCTGACGATGGCACTCATCTTCTTCAACTCGTTCACGTTAGGGTTTGAGGACTTCTGGTGGGTATGGGGGATTGGGTCCCTACTCATATCAATCGGTCTAGTGCGTATCATGCTCCGTGAAGGAAAGAAAGCGATGACGCTTACGACCGGGCGTGGCGAATTGCTTACAGATTTTACGAACGGGAAAGCCCATACCGGGCATAGCCCGCCTTTAAGCATGGGATGAAAGTGAGTTCGGATGTGAAGAACATCC
>NZ_JACSMC010000015.1:0-61293 GCF_018618435.1 Exiguobacterium sp. s150
TGGTATAGTGTCCGCACTGAGTGGCTCAGTTGTCCGCACTCGGTGGCTCAGAAGAATGCACAAGTGGCTCATTTTAAATGCAATAATCACTCGATTCCCAAGCCCACAGCCAAAAACGTCTTTCCGACGCCCGGAGGGCCCAAGAGGATCAGGTTGTACTGTTGTTCGAGCCAGTTAAGCTGTTTCAACTGCTTCAGCTGTCGGGCGGTTAGTGCGGTCTGTTCCTCTAAATTGAACTCCGAGAGGGATTTAATGAACGGGAATCGGGCCCACTTCATTCGTCTCTCCAAACTTTTAGCGTCTCGTTTGGCGCGTTCATGGTTCGTGATGGCACTTAGAAATTCGATATACGTCCAGGAGGCCATTTCGGCCTCTCTCAAAATCTGTGGGAGGGCGTCAGCCGTCTCGGCGAGACGAAGCTGCCGAAAGTCCTGTTGTAACTCGGAAACGCTTTGACTCATTTTGCCGTCACCCCTTTCAGGATGTCGGTGTAGGCTTGGATCGGCCTCGTTGCGACCTGTATCCCGGATTTCTTCGGGCGTTCGGTATCGGGTTTTGGATCACACCGATCGTCCGCGAGGGTCGCGAAATAGTGGACCACGTCTCGGAAATCGTTGGCGCTGAACAGACTCTCTTGCGAACACTTTTCCAGTGCCATCGTTAAGTGATTGGGATACATGGTCGCGACGGCCCTGATGATGTTGAACTGGTCACGTCGATATCTCGGGTAACGCTTTGAGAGCTCACCCAGATAATCGGACGCCGCCTCTCTGTCCTCAAAATAGGTGAGGACCTGTTGCTTCAGTTCTTCGATTCCTTTGGAACGATCCCGAAGGTGGTCGCGCCTTTGAATCAGTTTTCCGCTCTCTTTGCTGACCCGGTGGTCTGCGATCACTTCTCCCTCGGGAGATTCGCGAATCAACAACCGTTCCTGTTCGGTCACCTCGAGGAACACCACTTTCTTCTTGACCGATGAGTAGGTCCCGGTTGGGACGGTGTAACGGTTTGAGCGATAACGGATTGTGTTGTCCTTGCTGACGTTCCTTGCTATACTTTCGGTACGGATACTTTCGAAAGAGAGTAGCGATAAGACCGGTTGTAAGTGTTGTTTTTCGACGGAGAACACTTCAGCTGGTCTTTTTTTCGTTGTCTGATGGACGTTATGATTTCCCGTCCTCTCCAACCATCTCATGGAACGGTCGTTCCAATCCTCGATATGCCGGTACACTCGGCTGTCCGCGAAGTTCCGTTTGATGTACTTCACGACGTTCTCGATCATCCCCTTCGACTCCGGGTCGGCCCTGCGACATAAATGGATCCTGAACTTCCGTTCGTTCACGTAGGCTTGAAACTCATTGGTCAATAGGACGTCACCTGCGTTCTCGTCGATTGCGATGAGGTGATCCTGGTCATAGACGATTTCAGAAGGACGCCCGCCATAGAATTGGAATGCATTTTCATGGCAGTGAATGGTGTCCTTGGTGGTGAACGGGCGTTCTCTCCATTCGACATACTTCATCCGAGAGTGCGCAAGTACGAACGCGATGAAATAAAGCTTTATCATTTTCCCATCTTTAGTCCGTTGTCTGGTCTCACCCCAGTCCACCTGTATTTGCTTGCCCATCGGTTGTTCTGGGATGGCCTCGTAATGGCGGACAATCCTTTTCTTTTCGATCTGATAGATTTCTCGGATTTCCTTCACGTATGTCCTGACCGTGCTCGATCCGACCGAGAGGTCGGGATATCTTTCAAGTAACCAGTCATGGACTTGTGCGCTGCTCAAATGCGGATACTCCTCCAACCATGCAATGATCCAGTCTCGGTAGGCATCGAGCTTCTTCTTTCGTGAACAGGCTTTCTCGTCAAATTCATGTAGGGCATCTTCATATGTCATCTTCAGGTACTTATATACCGTCGGTCTCGATACCTTCAGTGCTGTGGCGATTTGAGCCACTTTCATGTTTTGCTGATACATTTGATGAATCTTGATGTGTAGCACTAACTTTTCCTCCAAATCCATTCCCTCCAGATAAAATAGCCTCAACTACTCTATCGGAGTTCTGTTCTGATTTTTCGGCAATAGTGTAAAATCGTATCGAGCAAAAACTGTCAATTTTATGGTTCTTACGCACTTTGAGGGAAGATATCCAGGATTGATTATCACATAAAGAATTTATTATATAAATATACATTTTACGCTTCAGACAAGCCCTTGGTACATGACTTTTCTTTTCAAGAGTTCAAAACTCGCCCGACCGTACATGATTCGCTTGATCAACTTCAGACGGTTGACTTGGCCCTCCACGGGCCCATTACTCTCTTTGCGCTCGCAAGCATGTCGGAACGCCTCTTGTTCCTGTATGAGACGGTGTGTAAAACGAAACGTCAGTCTGTCTCCCTTGGCGTGTTCGGTTAGAACAAGTTGTTGCAGCATCGTCCAGTCCCCCGACTCAAGACATCCCCTGAACGAGTGTACGAAACAGAAATAGTGGCGTAATTCCGGGAAGCGTATGAGGGTGTCGTCTACGGTCTTGCGATGCCTGACCGACGCATCCATTTCCCAGTTCCAAAGAAGGTGAAAGGCCCTTTGTCTGGTGATTGTTTCGGATGGGGAGAAGATGGTCTCTTTACGCTCTCGACGTATTTCTTCCACCACTTTCCTGACCGCGCTGGCAGATCCGTCATATCCCGCGCGTCGTATGGACGAGAGGATCGAGGAGACGGTTGCGTGAGATTCATCTAATTGGCGAATCCGGTCGATCCAACGGTTCACTTTGCGTCGTGAGGCGCTCGGCAAGCGTTTCCGGTGATGTGATATCGGTGCTGTCCTTCGGAGATCATTGTAGACCGTTTGACGACTGATGGAGAACCTATAGGCAATCGAAGTGACCGACTCCCCGGTTTCGTACGCCTTCTTGACGTCTAGGGTGCGATGCCAAGAAGGGTGATCCCATCTGTCGTCATCTTCGGCGTCGTTCGCAACGGCAATTACAGGAGCGCATTCTTCTATCTTTAAACCGAAACTCCCGGGCAGTAACGTGTGGCAAATCTTCTTGAAAAGGTCCGATAGGTTCTTGAGGAGATGAAAACGATCAAGAACCTCTGTGATGTTCCGTGAAACCTGACTGATTGCCTCCCTGTAGGGAGCGAAACGGTCTCTGGAGACGAGCTTCACGTGTGGATTCTGCTCGAGCCATTCCAGGACGGCACCGGTCTCTCTCGAAGGAAGCAGGTCGATCGGACGGTGTGTGACCAAATCACAGATGATGGTCCCGTAAGAATGTCCTTTTTTGAATGCAAAGTCATCTATCCCGACAAAAGGGGGAGATCCCCGTATCCACCTCGGTATGATAAACAAGACGAAGTACCGTGTCATGGCTGATCCGTATACCAAAAGCTGAACAGATTTTCTCTGTCTCAAGAGCACTCAATGAAAAGGCGAGAGAACGTATCTGCGCGTCCAAACGGGCACTTCGTCTTTGATAGACGGGGAGCCAATCTAGTCGCTCCGCGAAAACCTTTTGACCGCAGGCATCGTTGTCACAAAACCATTTAGGCATGGATAGTCGGACAGAGACGGCCGTTTCACCCTCCGGGATGTCCATCCAAGTTCGGATATACGTCCCGTGCCTCCTCAAAGAATAGCAAGCGCATCGGGGACAGGATGCACCAACACTTGAAAGTCGGGCATTCACCTCGATTTGATTGTCCTCATAGAAAACAGAATGTATTGATAATCGTTCGTCTAGTCTCTTCAATAAACGTTCCATTGAAATCACGACCTTTTATTCAATTATACGACGATAACGCGAAAATATCACTCTCACCTAAAGTGCGTAAGAACCGTATTATTTATCGCAGATGCGGGTCATGCTATTAACACTCCAGGTAAAAGATCACCAGACGGAGAAAGAGAATGGATGTTTAATAATGAAATTGCTAGTGGGTTTGAAACGCGAATGATTCAATATAAAGACGCCAAAGTCGAAAGAGTAGACGATAGAACAGGCGTTGTCGATGTTCCGTTAGCAGAACGAGTTAACAAGGCGGTGAGGCTCGGAGGTAAAGCATACATCTCATTTCATCATAATGCTTATTTAGGTGTGTGGGGCTCACATGGAGGGACAGAGACATTTACAAAAGAAAATCCAAGTACGGCTTCATTGGCTCTTGCTAATGCGGTTCATCCAGCTCTTGTTAAAGGGTATGGTCTTAAAGATAGGGGGATTAAACACACAAACTGGCATGTTATTAACCATCATCACATGCCAGCTGTTCTTATTGAAGGCGGATTTATGGATTCTACTACCGATATTCAGGTTCTTCGCAATAAGGATAAGCTGAGGACTGCAGGCGCTCTTGTAGCAGATGCAATTGCTAAGCATTACAGCCTTGTTCTTAATACTACTACTGCATTACAAACAACCAAAACAATGAATCGAACGCACAAAATTGTTCCAGGAGATACCCTTTGGTCTCTCAGTCAAAAATACAATGTGTCCGTAAAACAACTGGAGATAAATAATCCAGAAACTATACCGCACAATCTTCAAATTGGAGGACTATTGCATATTGATTGAGTAACTGTAAGTTCTATGGATTCCAACGACTCAAATTCTATAAAATCTCTGGGCACTATTGAAATTCACAATTTAGATAATTTCACTTACATTTATGAAAAAACAACAGATAAATCCAAAAAAAGAGTAAGGCCATGAAGGGAGATAAATTTGAGATTTCCGGAAGTGTAGAAGGCTGGTGGGAAGTCATATTCAATAATCAAAGAGCATATTTGAAAGCGGAATACGGAAGACGAATTTAGTGTTATGTCTGATTATAAGAAAATTAGTCATTCAAACATTTTTTCGTTTTTATATCGGAATGATGATTGTAGTAAAGAATGAAAATTGATAAGATTAGACTTGAATACGATAAAAAAACTAGAATTACAATTCAAAATCAATCCGTTACGATTCAATGTTTACTAGGTTTACCACTCGATAATATACAGATTTTTCGTTAAAGAGATCGAAGGGCATGGCATTAGGCACACAAGTATAGCCCGAGCATAAAAGCCTCGAATTTTCGTTGGAGATAATACAGCATTTATTCTTCTCTTTAACCAATGTATTAGTTTATTGTTCTTACTTTAAAGACGTTTGCTCTATTTGATAAGCTTTTTGATCTTTGTCAGCTCATCATGATATTTTGTTTTCATGGTTTTATGTAGCATGTTGAATTGGTCTTTTTTGTGTAGGTAGTAAATATAGCCCTATGAATTATATCAAAGATTATCTTTTTCATCACTTACACATGCATAATCGGGCCTGAATCTATTTAAGGTAAAATAGTTTTTATTCCAGGCTGTTGACGAACCAATTCGCTTTTCGCGAATTGGTTCGTCTTTTTTTAGGTTCGATGAGCTTGAGGCGCTCTGCCCGGCACAAGATTGAAAAAATGGTATGTATACGTTCTCTCTAGGCCAACAAGTTGGCGCGCTGGACCGCCTCACGGCCACGGTAGAACGTGAAACGGAGCCCATGAAGCTCCTTCGCGTCAGCGAACGAGCGCTCCACGGTCTGTGGCCGGAGACGGTATAGGTATTGACCGGAGGCGGTCAATCGATTTCTGTTCACCGCTTCGAGGAACGGCTCGTCCAAATGGCGCGTGATGATCCGACGGTTCGTCTCGATCTCCTTGATGGTCTGGCGGACGGACCGGATGTTGAACAATGGGCCGAGGAGGATGATCTTGACAGACGATGGACGATGGAGAAGTCGACATGGCGGTCGATCTTTCGGACAAGGTGGTCTTTCGGGACCAACTGGTCCAAAGAGGCCGCGGTGTGGATCGGTTCATGACGTTTGGCGATGTGGGCTCGGTACATGATTGATTCCCCTTCCTGTTCGGAGGCGGTGACGGTCCATACCTACCGTTTCCCGTTTTCATCGGTTTGAAGAACATATCGGGGCTTTTTCTTCGGCCATCGGACGAGCGATTCGATTGAGGTTAGTCAACAAGCTGAAGTAAAATAGTTTTTACCCATCGTTTTTTCTTAATTAAAGCGTGTTCACTAATCCGGAGCTAGAAGTTTTTTTAAATGTTCAATCTTCAAACCACTCCATAAAAGCTTCAAGTCCAAATTTTATGAAGTGGTTAGTAGAAAAGTACTTTTATTTATGCGATTTGAAAGACAAGTGGAGTTTTATTCAGCGTTTAAGTTTCAAGCCATTTATATTATCAATTGTAATAAGCTATGGATTTTTGCTGCCCGCATCAACTTAAATTCGAGCTTCAAATAAATTACTTGCTAATAATTAAAGAATCAACTTAAGAATTGTCCGTGTCTATTGTTTGCGGCGATTATATCAGATGATAAGTATTGATTGAGCAGGTCCCGAAGCTTTTGTTTCTCAACCTCACTTATTCTAGCGTCACTAATCGGGATGATTACGCCCTCTTTAGATTCAAGATAATATAAAAACAGACGAGTTTCATCGTTACCCAATCGTTCAATAGATTCCCATGTAATATTAGTGATTTTTTTACTTTGATTATGGGTTGAATGGATTTCTATTCCGGTTTCTTGGAAGTGCAAAGTTAAATCTCGTGGAAAGCGATTGTCTTTTTTTAATACGAACCTATAAATTATGAGCCTCACAAAATCAGAAATTTTGCTTATAGCTGGCATCATCAATACAATAAATAAAACACCTCCAAATGCTCCGAAGATAGGGAGGATGTCATAAAATGAACTTGTCGAAGAAGTCGGTTTAAATAGAAGTGAAGCAAGGAATAACCCAATCCAATATACAATGAAAATTGTTGCGATGATTAAGGTGGTCTTTTTTTGTGGACGAGACCTTGTTTTATTTAAATAATCCTTTTGTAGTGCGAGAATGTCCTCATAAGTCAATTGATATTTAATAATCATCAATATTCTCCTTCTTTTCATGTCGTTATCTTTACCATTACTTATAGTCAATTTTTCTGGAATCTAATAAAATGTGCTAAATATAAATATGTTTTGTTATTTAGATTTGTTGCATTAGGATTAAGTTATTTTCTTAAGAAAAGTTCGTCTCTTTAGATTTAAAATTAAATCTTATTTGAAAGTAACATAGTTCTGTTATTTATGAAAACAACTTATCTTCATATAAAAACCCATAACATACATCTTTATTTTAATTAGCTAGCTAAAGGTGAAATCACGTAGAATGACTATCATATATAATTAATGATACTCAATGCTATAATTAAGTGTGGGCGGTAAAGGCATCGTGCTGTCTTTTATCCTAATCACTTTCTATAACGAAGTTCATACATGAATAGCTTTTGGTTTTTCAATCAAATGGTAAGTCGGTTTTTGACATATTGGAAAGTTGATTTAATGATTGCAAATAACCATTTGTTGTATTTATCGATTTATGGCCTACTAATTGCATGACACCAACCAATGAACTGCCATTAGCTAAGAGTTTTGTGATATAGGCCCGTCGGAACCAGTGGGGCGGGGTCTTCTCTTCGTTCGCGACATAATCGACTGCCTGATGGGTCATCAGCCGTAGGGCCTCATAAGTGATCGCCTTATTGGCTTTTTTCGTGCTGAAGGCGATGAAAGGGGACGAGACCTCCTCAATCATCATCAACGTCTGTAGCCGATTCACGAGATGCGCAGCCTTCTCGGTGAGTGGGATGCGGCGCCACTTGTCGCGTTTCCCCTTCACCTCGAGGTAGGATGTATGCTGATTTCGCTTCATGTCGGTGAACTTGATTGATAGCAGTTCCGCCGCCCGCATGCCCGTCGTCAACAACAAATATCCGATTGTCTCGTTCCGGAGCTCCATGAGTTCCTTTTTTTGTGCTCGCTTGACGGTATAGCGGAACGACTCGGCAATCCGCTCAATTTCGTCGAAGTCGACTTCACGTCGAAGCAACTTAGGGCGCTGCTGGTTCTTAACGTGGAAGGCCAGATTATGTAGATGATACTGGTTGACGTAGAGGTAGGTCAGGAGACGTTTTAACATGTGGTTCTTCCGCTGGGCCGTGCGTGGGGCATACTGTTCGTTCACCTCGAATAGATAGCGATGGATGTCGAGCACGGTTAGATGTTTTAGTCCGTCTGTCTTCGTTATCACAAAACTCAGGACGAACTCAAGGTCTAGCTTATATGCGCGTCGCGTGTGCGGGCTCTTGTCCGCATAGATTGGGAACAGTTCTGTCGCCCAGAACAATTCAATGACCTCGACATCACTCAAGGTCTCGAGATCAATGTGGTCCTTCTTTAAGGCTTCGGCCAGTTTCGGGTTCGCTCCGGTTAGTTTTTGTAATGCTACCTCGAACGCGTGCTGTTTTTTCTCGATTTCCATGCCTCTCCCTCTTTCCGTTCCTAATTACAAATAAATCTTCGTCTTTTTTGAAATATACGATTAAAATATGAAGTACACATGTATTTATATCCAAAATACATGTGTAACAAGATAAATAAATCATAAAAAATGTATTACATATATATATGTAAATACAATTAGATTACTAATACTTGTGATAATCCTATATTATCACAAGTTAACAATGCGAAATTGTTTAAAAAAATCTATTAATAAATGTTCAGAAAAAATCGATTTAGATATTACTGTGAAATTTAAATCTTCATGCTTTTTCCAGTTTTTCTTGATGAAAAATATTGATAAAAGTCAAGAGTTCAAATCACATGTGTTTGAAGATACAAACTTTAAAAAGTTTGTGGAAGAACTTGATTATTATTCAGGTTTGAAGATGGATGATCTTGAGTTTGCAGTAGGAAAAATGAATGAGTCATATGAAGCTCTAATTAACAGAATTGTAAGCTTGAAGTACTCCTTTGATGATCCCTTCGAAACCAATCACACGCTAGTAGATAGATTAGACAGTAATACTATAAAAATATTTAACTAAAAAGGAACACGAATCAATCAACGTTGATGACTAAAAGCATGATATACAACTCTCGAACAACTATGAAACAAAAATTGCAACTAAGGAAATAGTATCTGATATTACGGAAGTTTTAAAATGGAGAAAATAATTATCTGTTTTATTAATGGAACGAAGATATAGTGTGATTGAGGATAATATGAGGTTAGCTGGCTGACTAGGATCAATGATCTGAGTCGGCTTCTTTATATTTTGAGAAAAATAAAGTTTAAAGTGACGTAATTTTGTATGAATGTTAATATAAAAACAAATAAATTTTTTGTTTTTATATTTATAAAGTAAGGATGGGGTTTAGGTTATGGCAAAATTTACAGAGTTAGAAAAAGAAAGAATTCGAGAAGAATTGATTGAAGTAGCCTATCGATTTTTTATAGATAAGGGCTTTAAAAGTACTTCTATTGAAGATATTACTTCATCAGTTGGAATTTAAAGAGTTCTTTTTATATATTTTGCGAATCAAAAGAAATGCTATATATGGAATTACTAGCACGTGAAGGAGAACAAATTGAGAAACAGGTTTGGGCAGAGGTTATGGTAGCTAAGGATATATATACAGCTATAAAGACATATTTAAATAAAATGTCAATGGAATTGGAATCAAAAATATTAACCCAAAGGCTGATTTATGACCTGCAAGAATACAATATCGTATCAAGAAAACTAAATCCACAATACATCGGTTCTGAAAGTCTGAGAAGTATTGTTCCACTAATGGAATTTATTAAGACACGACAAGACTCTAAAGAGATTATTGATGAAGATCCAAACGTTATAGCTGGAGTTTTAAGGGCTGCTTTACTAATAGGTTCTCAAAAAAGAGATTTACAGCAATATAACTATGTAAGGGTTAGAGATTTATTATTTGAAGCTGCTGCTAATCAAATTATTCGAACTTAATTAAATATAGGTAAAGATATTATCGACAGAAAGCAGAAAAGTGGTGATAAGTTATGACAGAAAAAATAATTCGTTTTAATGATGTTCATATCTGTACTGAAAGTTTTGGAGAAATTAATAATCCAACGATCTTGTTAATTATGGGAGCTACTGCATCAATGATTTATTGGGAAGAAGAGTTTTGTAAGAGGCTAAGTAACCAAGGATTTCACATTATACGATATGACAATAGAGATGTAGGCAAGTCAATTACTTACGAATATGGCCATCCAGAGTATACCTTTGAGGATTTGGCTGATGATGCAATCCAAGTTCTAGATGCCTATAAGGTTGATAAGGCCCACATAGTTGGCATGTCTATGGGTGGCATAATTACGCAGATAATAGCACTTAAACATCCAAGCAGGGTTCTTAATATATCATTAATTATGACATCAAATTTCGATTCTAGTCTTCCCAAAAAAGATAATAAAGTAACTAAGGCCTTAAGTGAGCTAAAAATCAGAAACTGGCAAGACAAAGATGAAGTAGTAGAGTGTTTTATCAAAAAAAGCAAAGTTCTTATAGGATCAAAACATATATTTAATGAAGAGAAGATTAGGAGACTGAATGAAGAAGAATTTGATAGAGCTAGTAATTTGCAGAGTATGGAGAATCATGGATTTATTAAAGGCTTGGGTTCGTATTTGTCTAGAACCAATGAAATCAATGCTCCTACATTGGTGATTCATGGAACAGAAGACGCTATTATTCCCTACGAGCATGGAATTTATCTTTCCGAAGTGATACCAAATGCAGTATTGGTTACCTTAGAGGGTACAGGGCATGAGCTTCACCATAATGATTGGGATGAAATTATTAATGCTATATCAAAGCATGCAACAAATTTATGAATAAAAAGTTTTAGTCAGGAGTGATTTGAATGAGTAAAAATATGAAACAAGTTATAGAAATAGCTAAAAAACATAATCTTATTCTAAAGGAAGAAACAATGCAGTTTAATGAATCCGGACTTGATTTTCAAGTTGTATATGCTCTAGATGAAAGTGGAGTAGATTGGGTTCTTAGATTGCCTAGGCGTGAAGATGTTATGCCTAGAACAAAGGTAGAAAAACAAGCATTAGATTTGGTTAATCAGTATGTTAAATATTTCCAGGCGCCAAACTGGATTATATACACAGATGAGCTAATAGCATACAAGAAGTTAGATGGTGTGCCAGCAGGAACCATTGATCATAATATCGGAAATTATGTTTGGGAGATAGATATTAACAACGTTCCACCATCATTTCACATGTCTCTTGGAAGAGTGTTAGCAGAGCTTCATAGCATACCTAGTGATAAAGCTGCAGAATTTGGACTAATAGTGCAAACCCCTGAAGAAGCGAGAAAATCAATGAAGCAACGTATGAATGATATAAAAACAAAATTCGGTGTAGGTGAGAAATTATGGAATAGATGGCAGTCGTGGGTTAATGATGATGAAATGTGGCCAAAGAAAACTGGACTGATTCATGGAGATGTTCATGCCGGACATACCATGATTGATGAAGAGGCTAATGTGACTGGATTGATCGACTGGACTGAAGCTAAGGTAACAGATATTTCAAATGACTTTGTTTTCAACTACAAGGCTTTTGGAGAAGAAGGATTAGAAGCTCTGATAATTGCTTATAAAGAAGCTGGGGGTTATTACTGGCCTAAAATGAAAGAGCATATTATTGAACTGGTCGCTGCATATCCGGTTTCAATTGCTGAGTTTGCAATAGTATCTGGTGTTGAAGAATATGTTCAAATGGCGAAAAAGGCATTGGAAATAGACGATGTTTAAGCTGTATACTATTTGGCAAAGGAATCCCCGGGCTGAAAAATTATAAATTCAACCCCTAGATAAAGGGCTTTAAGGATCTGTTTGTTATGATTCTTAAAGCCCTTTTTTAAATGAAATTAACAATTTTTAAATTATACATCCATTACATAACTCACGAGTATATATTCAAATTAATTGAATTTGTTACTGTCAAAAAAATCGTTTAATGAAATATTTAAACCACTACAGAATTTTTGTATCGTACTTACTTTTGGATGCTTTGTCCGTCCGTTCATCAATTCGGAAATCGTCGCTTGGTTCAACCCACCCCTTTGAATGACTTGATGGATCGTCATGTTGCGCTCTGCTGCGAGCTCTTTCATTCGCTCGATGATTGCCTCGTTCAATTCCACTTGCTCACCCCACGATCAAAGTACTCTCTTCATCTTTATTCTTTACGAACTCTTCTATTCCTCTACCCTATCATAATCTCTTGAAATCAAAATAATTGTCATTATTTTCTATACTCAAAGCGTTATTTTTTTACAATTGTGCTACAAAACTAAAAATATTGAGTTACTGTTGCCTATAAACCTTTACACAGAGCGGATTCGACAGTAATCGTCAACTGTAAGATTTCTGACATATCAGAAAACTGATGATTTTTATTCCTAACCCTGTTATATTGAAACCAACAAAAGGAAACATCTGTTTGGTCGCCGCTCTGGTTTACAGAAAGGGGAAAGCTCATGTATCGATTCGGGGAGTGGTTGAAGGAGAACCGCCGGCTCTCGGGCTGGTCACAGGTCGAACTATCAGAGAAGACGTTTGGAGAGATCTCACAGCCCGCCATCAGTCAGTATGAACAGAACCGCTCGGTGCCGTCGATCGCCGACATCGATCACCTGGCCCGCGCATTCGGGCACACACTCGCAACAGTCCCTTGGGACGCCATCGACTTCGGATACGGGTCGAAGCGGTCCGTCACCAAGCTCGAACGACGTCGGTTCGACCTGAAGGAACTGCCACAGGCCGACTCGGTCCGCACGTTCGACGGGAAGACCTATGAGCTACATGGCTTCATCGGCATCGAGAAAGGGAGCGGTGAGGCGGTCCAGTTGACGCAACTCTACTATCGGATCCGTACGGTCGTCTGTGACGCCCACGTGCTCGCTAAGCGCAAGAACCCGGATGACGAGCTCATCCATGTCAAGAAGCGAAAAAGAGTCCGACAGTAATCGACATCGACGTAGCAGCACATCCTTAAGGATGGTCTAATCCAATCACATACCGGCGTGTCCCTCACCAGTGACCGGGTGGGCGGGATCTACGCACAGATGGTTCGGCGAGAGTCGCCTAAAACTCGCCACAAGGTCACCGCATCGTTCCGGGTCATCGAAAAACCCTGTACAGCTCCTTAGATTCATGAGGAGCGGAGTTCGTGGGAGAACGGCTAGAAACCCACCGCACCGAATCCGACTGTCCTTAATGATGTGCTGCTGCACATCACGAGATCAAGGGAAGGAAGTGTGTACTGTGGCATCAAAAGAACAGAAACAGAACCGTAGCTTCGCCGAGAAACTCTTACGCATCCGTGGGAAGGACTACGAGGAATGGCTCGACGAACAACATCAACAGGTCATCCAGGACAACCAGGAACTCATTTTGGAGGCGCTCGAGGCGAAGCTCAGCTTCAAGTCGCCGACGCACCAGGACTAAGGAGGGAACGACATGGGACTCAATGAGACAGGGCTCAGCTTGCTTCAGTTCTTTCAGGGACTCGCGGTTATCGCCGCGGCCATCGCCTTCGCGATCGGAGGCTTCTACTTCATCTTCGGCGGGGATCGTGGCCGCTCGAAAGCCGTCGGCTGGCTTGTCGGGGGCGCCGTCGGTCTGATCATCGTCATGGGTGCGTTCACGCTCGCCGAAATGGTCGACCAGAATATCAAATTCTAATGCACATTTACGCAGCGTTCCAATCGGAAGGCTTTTTTTGTTGCTTGAAACGAGAGGAGGAACGAGATGCTGTTTGTACGATTCACCGACGTGCCGGACACGCGGATCCAGAACTATGAGCGGCTCACCTTCGCCGATGCCGTCGTCGCGACACATGATCTGCACCAGATCCTTAGCAAGGAAGGAACGAACTGTTCCGGTGACTTCCGGCTCTTCGATCAGAAAGACGAGCTGCTCTATCGAGGGACGTTCACGTTCGGGACCGGAGGCACCTATCCGAACCTGTATCATCAAGTGAAGGACCGGGTGCAACGGATCCGGACGAAGAAAGAGGATAACGCGAAGAAGATGTGGCTCCTCGACGAGATCGAGTCCGAGACACCGGACGACTATAAGCGCCCGTCCGCTAAATCGAATCCGATTGTATCGTCGACCTATCAATCACGCCTGACCCGACTACAGCGCCGCCTTATCTACGGAGCGGCCACAGTCGGGATTCTCTTCACATCGTTGTTCACTGCCACCCAATGGTTCATTGATAAAGAGGCACACGCTGAGCAGGCAAACGGGGGCGAACAGGTGTGGCTAGATGCTTACGACCAAGCGCTCCAAGGTGAGGAAGCCTCATTAATCAATTTACTGGAACGAAAAGAGCGGTCCGAGGAAGAAGATGCCCTATTGATTGATCTCTATCTGGCGGAAGGCGCAGACCAGAAGGCGCTCGAGCTCACGGATGATCCCATCCTGATCGAGACGAAGCTGGCCGGGCTCGATCTGGCCGATAAGGAGAAATTGGAACGGCTCCAGGACTTCCAAGCGTCACATCCGACCGATGAGGGCGCGTTCGATATCGCCGCACTGGAACGTGATTATGAGACCGTGGCCAAAACGGAAAATGTGGAATGGACCGCGTCCCGCGTCTCTGCGAAAGTGACCGCTTATCTCTTTCTCAAGGACATCGAGTCCGCGAATAAGTGGGCGTCCAAAACGAACGATTCTGCCGTTCAGGAAAAAGTCGACACCTATCAAGACATCACGGCTACTATCGACGAACTGAACGAAAAACTGAAGAAGACCTCTAGCAAGGACACTTCGGCCCGTGAGAAAATTCAAGCCGCTATCGCTGCAGAAGAAGTTAATCTAGATACAATTCTTTATTCAGATTAAGGTAGGTGAAATAATTGAGAACTCAGTCTCTGTCACCACGATTCCCGATACGTCTGATCTTCCCCGCCCTGTTCTGCCTGTTGGTGTTACCGGCCGGGCTTTTTTATCTGCTGAACGGGGTCTACAACACCATTCGACAAATCATGACCCCAATCGTACAAGACGGGCTGTTGGCCGGGCCGACGATTCCGACGCTCTCACCCTCTTTGTTCTTGGAGGTGAGTCTTCCCTCTTCGACCGTCTTGATCGGACTGATCGCGTTCAGTCTGTTCATCGGATTGGTCGTGTTCGGCAAGGTATGGCTGAACTTCCGGGATCTGCGACAGAATCAGAAAGGGAGCGCCCGCTTCACCTCGTTCGATGAACTGAAGCAACAGTACCGCCGCGTCCCGGACCGGAAGAAACGGTATGACGGATTGGGCGGTGTCCCCGTCGGACGGGTCAAGAACGAGCTGTTCATCGATGATTCGCCCGTCAACAACCTGGTCATCGGGACGACCCGTTCCGGGAAGGGCGAGACGTTCGTCTTCTCGACGATCGATCTGTACAGCCGGGCAAGTGACCAGGCGAGTCTGATCATCAACGACCCAAAAGGCGAGCTCTTCGCCGCCTCGAAGGGGACGCTCGAGCAACGCGGCTATCAGGTCGAGGTGTTGAACCTGATGAACCCGCTCCAATCGATGTCGTACAACCTGTTGCAGCTGACGATCGACGCGTTCCTCGAGGAGAACTACTCGCTCGCCCAACAGTATGCGCGCTCGGTCGCGTTCATGTTGTACCATGATCCGAAGGCGCGGGACCCGTTCTGGGCCAACTCATCCATCGACCTGTGCACGGCGCTCATCCTCTTTGTCAATGGTTTCGTTTGACGATGAAGTCAAGCATCGCCTGTAAGAGCGGCGCCTTAACCGATAAAGACGTCAGTTCCGCCTCTGCCAACTCGACCTCTCGTGCGAGCGCAAGTTTCGCGCCGTCAAGGCCTAGAAGTTTCGGATACGTCGTCTTATCGTTCTGTTCGTCCGATCCGACTCGCTTCCCGATGACGGCCTCGTCACCTTCGACGTCCAAAATATCGTCTTGGATTTGGAACGCAATTCCGAGGTGTCGACCGAACGCCTTTAATGCTGCGCGATCGGACGGGAGAACGTCGGCTAAAACGGCACCCGCTTCAAGCGCGTAGACGAGAAGCGCACCGGTCTTCCGCTCATGAATCGACTGAAGCGTCTCAAGCGATACGTCGGCTCGTTTTTCTGCGAGCATATCGTCGAGCTGTCCACCGACCATGCCGCGACTCCCGGCCGCCTGACTGAACAAACCGATCAATTCGACCACTTTGTGTGCCTCGAGTTTCGTTTCGGCGAGGATGCGGAACGAATCGGTCAACAAGGCATCACCGGCTAAAATCGCCGTCGCCTCGTCGAATTGACGATGGTTCGTCGGACGTCCGCGGCGGACATCGTCATCGTCCATCGCCGGCAAGTCGTCATGGATGAGCGAGTACGTATGCACCATCTCGAGTGCGGCGGCCACTTCGGCACCGAGCGAGAGTGGACGGTCATACGTCTCTAGGACGGCGTAGACGAGTGCCGGGCGAATTCGTTTCCCTCCCGCCTCGAGCGAGTACATCATCGCATCGTGAAGTCGAGCCGGCATCGATTCGCGTTCATTGAACACGTCAAGCGAGCGTTCGACTTCGTGCTTCCACAATTGTAACGTCTTCATGCCGGACCTCCTTTCTCACGGAGCGTCCCGTCAAGTTCGAGAATCTCGTCCATCTTCTTCTCGGCTGCCGCGAGCTTCGCCTGACAGAAGGCGGATAAACGCACACCTTCCTCATAAAGTGTCATCGCTTCTTCCAGCGCGACGTCACCAGCCTCAAGCTTCGCTACAATGTCTTCAAGGCGGGCGAGTGCCGCCTCAAACGTCTGTTCTTCTTGTTTCTTCGCCATCGTGTCTCTCCTTCACTTCCGCGACGGCGTGACCATCTCGAAAGCGGATCGTCACGAGGCCGTCATGTAGTTGTTTGACATCTTTCACGTAAGAACCGTCTTGTTCGACGAGAGTGTAGCCGCGCGCCAACACGGCGAGCGGGCTGACGGATGCGAGCCGCCCCGTTAGACGAGCGAATTGGTCTGTCGGGCGCTCGAGAGGCCGGAGTCGGGCGAGCCGTTCTTCAAACTGGCCGAAACGGTCCTGTTGGGCCCGGAACACGTGTTGCAAGTTGCGGACATCTAAACGTTGGCTTGAATGGACGAGTTGATGCCGGGCCGTCGCCATTTGTTTCAACACGCCTTGCTCGAGCCGAATCTCCGCTTGCGAAAAACGTTCCCGCTTTTGAAGAATCGTATATCGCGGAGACTTCAGCCCATAGCTTTGTTGCATGCGTTCCACGCGTTCACGTAACGATGCCACTTGCGTCGTGACGACACGATGGAGTTGAAGTCCGAGCCGCTCCACATCTTTCCGCTGCGCCTCAATCGTCGCCGTGGCAAGTTCCGCTGCTGCCGTCGGCGTCGCCGCTCGGACGTCCGCTACGAAATCGGCTAGCGTGAAGTCCGTCTCATGACCGACGGCGGAGATGACGGGGATGTCCGATTCAAAGATCGCCTCGACGACCGCGTCTTCATTGAACGCCCATAGCTCTTCAATCGAGCCACCGCCTCGGCCGACGATCAAGACGTCACAGTCGGTCCGCTCATTCATCCAGCGAATCGCGTTCGCTACTTGCGGGGCCGACGTCGCACCTTGGACGGCGACCGGAGCGAACGTGATGGCGACGTGTGGAGCCCGACGTCTGAGCGTCGTGGCGATATCATGAAGCGCGGCGCCTTTTGGCGACGTCACGATCCCGATTCGTTCCGGGAAGGCTGGCAAGGGGCGTTTTCGCTCGTCGTCGAACCAGCCTTTGGCCTCGAGTTCGCGTTTCCTCGCCTCAAAACGTTCGTACAGTTGCCCAACGCCGTCTTGACGCATCAATTCGACGTACAACTGCACATCGCCGGTCGACTCATACATCGTCACACGGGCGACGACGATGACGTTCATCCCGTCCGTCGGGTCGAACGTGAGCGTCTTCGCATCACGTGCGAACATGACGGCTTTCATGCGCGACGATTCGTCCTTTAACGTGAAGTAACAATGACCGGAGGCGTAGCGCTTGAAATTCGAGATTTCACCGATAACGGCGACTTGTTGCAACACCGGGTCCCCGTCGAGTTGACGTTTCACATAACGGACGACTTCGGAGACGGGAAGCGGATTAGCCACGAGACGCGACCTCGACGGTGTTGTGCATGAGCATCGTGATCGTCATCGGGCCGACACCACCAGGAACAGGGGTGATGGCACTTGCGACTTCCTTGACAGGCTCATAGTCGACGTCACCGACGAGACGGTTCTCGACACGGTTGACCCCGACATCGATGACGACGGCGCCTGGTTTGACCATGTCTTTCGTGACGAGACCGGCCCGACCGACAGCGACGATGAGAATGTCGGCCTGACGCGTCATCGCTCCGAGGTCTTTCGTCTTAGAATGACAGTATGTCACAGTCGCCGACTCATTCAAGAACAACATCCCGACCGGCTTGCCAACGATTTGACTGCGGCCGACGACGACGACGTGCTTACCGACGAGGTCCGTCTGCATTTTCGCGAGATGAAGAATCCCGTGCGGCGTGCATGGAAGCAACGTCTCGAGCCCGAGCATCATCTTGCCCACGTTTTCCGGATGGAAGCCGTCGACATCTTTTTCAGGCGAGATGCGCATGATGACGCGATTCTCGTCGATATGTTTCGGTAACGGCAACTGGACAAGAATCCCATGCAATTCCGAATCGTCATTCATCGAATCAATCAGTTCAAGCAATTCTCGTTCCGAAATCGATGCATCAAATCGAAGCACTTGTGAATCAATTCCAATCTCTGCTGCCGCCCGCTCTTTCCCGCGTACATAGCTGTGGCTCGCCGGGTCATCCCCGATAAGGACGACCTTCAGCTTCGGCACGATGCCTCGTGCGCGGAGCGCCGAAACGCGCTCTTTCAACGTCTCCCGATACGATGTTGCGATTTGTTTCCCGTCGATCACTACTGCCATCTCTCTCATCCCCCGTTATGTTAGGTTTCTCTGTAGTTGGTGTGGTGTCTTCTCTTTTAGTTGATTTACGCTTTGATGATATTGCCGAGTACGCCGTTGACGAGCTTCGCCGCTTCTTCGTCTGCGAACGATTTGGCGAGTTCAACCGCCTCGTTGATCGTGACACTTTCAGGGATCGTCTCGACGTAGAGCAACTCGTACGTCGCCATACGGAGAATCGTCCGCTCGACGTTTCCGAGTCGATCGAGGCGCCAGTTCTTCAAGTTCTCGACGAGCAGGGCGTCAATCTCTTCTTTATGCTCGAGCGTCTCCGTGACGAGTTGCTCATAGAACGGGTCAGACTCTGTCCCGTCGAGCGCGAACTCAATCGCGTCCTCGACCTCAAGATTTGATACTTCGATTTGAAAAAGCGTTTGAATCGCTTTTTCGCGTGCTTCATGACGTTTCATTCAGATACTCTCCTTTTGCTTGCTTTCATTGTGATAGTTTAGCATAAAGCACTCATAAATTCAGTACAAAAAACAAGGAAGCCCGAAATAATGTTCGGGCTTCCTGAAAGTCGTTATTTCGAGAGCGTCATTTCTTTTTCGACAAATTTCGTGTCGAACGAACCGGTTTTAAAACGCTCGTGCGCCATCACTTGCTGGTGGAACGGAATCGTCGTATGGATGCCCGATACCGTGAATTCATCGAGGGCCCGGAGCATTTTCGCAATCGCCTCTTCCCGAGTCGGGGCATGGACGATCAACTTCGCGACCATCGAATCATAGAACGGCGGGATGACGGCACCGGCATAGAGCCCACTGTCGACGCGGACCCCCATGCCGCCTGGGATGATGTATTGATCGATCTTCCCAGCCATCGGCCGGAAGTCCGAGAATGGGTCTTCGGCGTTGATGCGACATTCAATCGAGTGACCGGAAAAAGTGATGTCTTCTTGCGAGATGGCGAGCGGGTGACCGAGCGCGACCTCAAGCTGCGCTTGGACGAGGTCAAACCCAGTGATCATCTCGGTCACCGGATGTTCAACTTGAATCCGGGTGTTCATCTCCATGAAGTAGAATTCGTTCACTTCCGGGACGTAGATGAACTCGATCGTTCCGGCACCTGAATACCGGATCGCCTTCGCCGCTTTGACGGCCGCTTCGCCCATCGCCCGTCTTGTCGCTTCGTCGATGGCCGGAGACGGCGCTTCTTCGACGAGTTTTTGCATGCGGCGCTGAATCGTACAATCCCGTTCGCCTAAGTGGATGACATTTCCATATTGATCGGCGAGCACTTGTACTTCGACGTGACGGAACGATTCGATATATTTCTCTAAATAGACATCGCCGTTCCCGAACGCCTGCTTCGCTTCTTTACGCGTCGCGCTGAGCCCTTTAATCAGTTCCGCTTCATCGAACGCGACACGAATCCCGCGTCCGCCACCGCCGGCTGTCGCTTTGATGATGACCGGGTAGCCGATCTCACGGGCGAGCTCGATGGCCTCCCCGTCCGTCACGACGCCGCTCGAACCCGGTACGACCGGGACGCCCGAGTCGATCATCGTCCGTTTTGCTTCGTCCTTGATGCCCATCTTTCGAATCGCATAACTGCTCGGACCGACGAACTGAATGCCGCACGCTTCGCTCATCTCGGCGAATTCCGCATTTTCCGCCAAAAAGCCATATCCCGGGTGAATCATCGTCGCATCGACCGCACAAGCGACCGATAAAATGTTCGGGATATTCAAATACGAGTCTTTCGACGGGTTCGGTCCGATGCAATACGCCTCGTCCGCGAGCTTGACATGAAGCGCCTCCCGATCTGCCTCCGAGAAGACGGCGACGGTCGGAATATTCAATTCTTTCGCGGCTCGAATGATTCGGACAGCGATTTCACCACGGTTTGCAATGAGTAGTTTCATAGCGACCTCACTTCACGCTGAAGAGCGCTTGACCGTATTCGACCAAATCACCGTCGGCCACGAGTACTTCGACGATTTCGCCACTGATTTCCGCTTCGACGTCATTAAACAACTTCATCGCTTCGAGAATACAGACGACTTGACCTGTCTCGACTCGGTCTCCGACGTTCACGAACGCTTCTTTGTCCGGTGCCGGGCGTGAATAGAACGTCCCGACCATCGGCGAGGTAATCGTTTTATAGGCTGGCGTGGCAACAGGTGCAGCTACTTCTTCCACGTCGTTCGTAACGACAGGTGCTGCAACCGGCGTGACCGGGACTGCGTGCGCGGCTTGTGTGACGACTTGTGGGACCGCCTCTTTTTTCAATGACAATTTAAAATCAGACGTCTCAAGTTCCATTTCATGGATTGACGTTTGATCGAGCAATTCCATCAGCTCTTTAATATGATCGATTTGCATGAATATACCCCCTGTTTATACCTGGTACTAAACTCTACTCTACTATAACTGGTCAGACCAGTGAATGCAACGACAAAAAAGCGGGTCCATTCCGAAGAATAGACCCACTTCATTTTACCCGTTATAACGGCCTGTGAACTCGCCTGTTCGTGTATCGACCGTGACTTTTTCACCTGGCTCGATGAAGAGTGGCACTTGGATGATGTGGCCCGTTTCGACCGTCGCGTTTTTCTTGACGTTCGATGCCGTATCCCCTTTGACGCCTGGGTCGGCTTCAACGATCGTCAAGACGACCGTCGTCGGGAGCTCGATACCGAGAATCTCGCCGTTGTAGTCCGCGATGCTCACTTCCATGTTTTCAAGCATGTATGGAAGGGCCGCTTTTACTTGTTCGCTCGTCAATTCGAGTTGCTCGTACGATTCGTTGTCCATGAACACGTACGTATCACCCATCGGATAAAGATACTGCATGCGTTTGCGCTCGATGTGAGCCCGTTCGATGCGTTCCCCACCACGGAACGTCGTTTCTTGGATCGCACCTGTGCGCAAGTTACGCATCTTCGTCCGAACGAAGGCAGCGCCTTTACCTGGCTTGACGTGTTGGAATTCGATGACTTGCCAAATTGAACCGTCTGACGTTTTGACCGTGAGGCCTGTTTTTAAATCGTTTACTGATACCATGTTGATTTCCTCCTAAATTCAGACGAGGCTTACGCCTCGATCGTGATTAACTCTTTTGGCGATTGAGTGAGACGAACACATCCGTCCTCCGTGATCACGACATCGTCCTCGATGCGGCAACCGCCGACACCCGCGATATAAATGCCCGGCTCAATCGTGACGACCATGCCCGGCTCGAGAATCGTCTCGGAGCGGAATGACAGCCCCGGCGCCTCATGCACTTCCATACCGAGTCCATGCCCGGTCGAGTGACCGAAGTACTCCCCGTAACCGGCATCTTTGATGACGTCACGCGTCAACGCGTCCGCCTCGATTCCTGAGATGCCGGCTTTCGTCCCGGCTACGCCCGCGAGCTGCGCTTTGAGCACCGTGTCGTAAATGTTACGCAGTTCGTCCGAGATATCGCCGACCGCGAGTGTCCGGGTGATATCCGAACAGTAGCCTTTGTAATATGCGCCGAAATCAAGCGTGACGAGTTCGCCCGCTTCAATCACCTTGTCACTCGCTACGCCGTGCGGGAGCGCTGAGCGCCATCCTGAGGCGACGATCATATCAAACGATGATGAGTCCGCTCCTTGGCCACGCATGAACATCTCGAGTTCGTTCGCGACTTCTTTCTCGGTCCGACCTGGACGAATGAACGTTTGGATATGTTCGAAAGCCGCATCGGCAATCGCCGCAGCTTCCTTCATTATCTTAAGCTCTGCCTCATCCTTAATCAAGCGTAGCTTTTCCACAATTCCTGACGTCTCGACGAGCTCTGCCGTCACTTCCTTCTCATATGTCCGGTACGATCCGACCGTCATATCGTCTTGCTCGATTCCGAGGCGCTTCACCGACTCATGCGCAGCGATTTCAGCGACCGACTTGACGAGCGACGTCTTGAGTTCGACGATCGAATAGCCTTTCACTTGGCTCGCAGCTTGCTCTGTATAACGGAAATCGGTAATAAAGCTTGCCGATTCCGGTGTGATCAAGACGACACCGCTCGACCCGGTGAAGCCAGACAAATAACGGATGTTCTCTCGTTTCGTCACGAGTAGTCCGTCAATCCCGTTAGCGGCGAGTTCACGTTGTAACTTACTGACACGTTCAATCATGGCGATTCCTCCAATGTTCGATTAATGCGTGCAACGCGAGCGTATAACTCGTCAAGCCGAAGCCACTGATGACGCCGAGACAGACGGCGGCAAGCTTCGATTCATGCCGAAACGACTCACGGGCATGCACGTTCGAGATATGTACTTCGACGACAGGGGCGGAGATGGCCGCGATGGCATCTCGAAGCGCGATCGACGTATGCGTGTAGGCACCGGCATTGAAGATGACCCCTTCGTAATCGAACGCCTCGTGCAACGCATCGAGTAACGCGCCTTCATGATTCGATTGGACGAACGTGAGCTCGACGTCATCAGGCGCAACGAGCATCAACTCACTGGATAACCCCTTCAATGATACGTTTCCGTACACGTCAGGCTCCCGTCTGCCCAGCAGATTCAAATTCGGTCCGTTCAACACAAGAATACGCAATCTACATTCCCCCTTCGTCAAGTCGCTTCTATTGTAACAAATTTAGACACAGTGCGTGAATCGAGTCACCTAAGGTTTCGTTTTTCGAACGAATCACGGTATAATTCAACTATACTACGGCTAGAATCGAGGAAATCGTATGACAACTAAACCATCCATCCCCGTCGGCGGGCAGGCGCTCGTTGAAGGTGTGATGTTCCAAGGACGGAGCGAGAGCGCTTCGGCGATCCGGCGTAAAAACGGGTCAATCGAGACGTTCAGTCAACCTCGCATCCTCGTGCCTTGGGTACAGTCTTTAAAGAAAGTCCCATTTCTGCGCGGCATCGTCGCGTTATATGAGTCGTTGAAGAACGGCTCGGCCCACATGACGTTCGCGAGTGACCGCTACGATGTCGACCCGAGCGAAGATGCAGTCGAGAAACCCGAGAAAAAACAAAACATCTTTATGGTGCTCATGATTGCCATCGTCGGGGTCATCTCCTACGTTTTCGGGAAGCTTATCTTCAACGTCACCCCGGCATTATTGGCCGCCATGTTTCAAAGCGTGCCGGCATTGTCCGGACACGTGATTCAAAACCTCCTCGAAGGGGGAATAAAATTAGTATTACTGCTCAGTTATCTCTACTTGATTTCCTTGACTCCGCTCATCAAGCGCGTGTTTCAGTATCACGGTGCCGAGCATAAAGTCATCAATTGTTACGAGTCCGGTCGACCGATTACGGTCGAGAACGTTCGCGCGAGCTCACGACTGCACTATCGTTGCGGTTCGAGCTTCATCTTGTTCACCGTGTTCGTCGGCATCGGCGTCTATATGATTGTGCCGATTGACCCGCTCTGGGTCCGACTCGTCAGCCGCATCGCACTGTTGCCGGTCGTCATCGGCATCTCATTCGAAGTACTTCAATTCACGAACCGTTTCCGCGATCATCGTTATTTGTCGGTTCTCGGCAAACCCGGCCTCTCACTTCAGTTGTTGACAACACGTGAGCCAAACGATGAACAAATCCAAGTCGCCATCGAGGCGTTCGAGACGTGGGAGCGCGCCGAAACCGTTCAACCGGACGTTAAAAGAGAGGGTTAAAGAGGAGGAAACGCCATGATCAGACAAAGAATCGGCTCGACCGCAGCGACCATCGTGTTCATCTTAGGCTTCATCGGTGTCGGGCACATGCTCGCGACCGACCCCGGTCGTTTGTTCAGACAGTTGCTTTTCATCGGTATTTTCGGGTTAATCTTTTATGTGATTTACAAAGTGTTCATGGCGCCTAAAATCTCGGCTGAAGACATGCGTTACCGCAAGACGGCCCAAGCCTCGAAAAAGCGGATGCAGCGTCCGAACAGCCCTCAAGTGAAACCTTCGGCGGCCGCGAAGAAAAAAGTGAAGCAAAAGCCTGGATCGAACGTGACGAAACTGTCAAAACGCCCGTCCTTGAATCGAACGGACAGACCGCAACTCACCGTCATCGAAGGCAAAAAGGGCAAGAAGAAGAAAAAAGCGAATATGTAAACAGGAGGCGACACAATCATGTGTCCCTCCTGTTTTTTAGTCCGTCTCCACGAAACCGATGTAAGGCAAGTTGCGATACTGCTCGGCGTAATCAATCCCATAGCCGATGACGAACTCATCCGGAATCTCAAAACCGACATAATCCGCGTCGAGTGTGACGAGTCGACGGGCCGGCTTGTCGAGAAGCGTACAGATTTTCAACTCGCCCGGTTGATGGAGCGACATGTGCTGACATAAGAATTTCAGTGTTTGACCCGTGTCGATGATGTCTTCGATGATGACGACGTATTTGCCTTCGACATCCAAGTCGAGATCTTTTCGTAATTGGACGTTGCCGCTCGAGACTGACTTTTTGCCGTATGAAGACGCCGCGACCGTATCGAGTTGGACGCTCCCGTTCATCTGTCGCATCAAGTCAGCCGCAAACACCATCGACCCTTTAAGGACGGCAACAAGAACGATCGGCGTCCCCGCCGCATCCCGTTCAATCTGCTCTGCAAGTTCGCGCACACGGTGTTTAATCTGATCCTCATCAAATAATTTTCCTTTAATCTGAATATTCATCATGTCGGCGCATCGCGCGCCGTCACCCCCTCTTCAATCTATCCAGCCCCCATTCTATCACAACACTAGTAAAAAACCAGATGTTATTCTTAAATTTATTTTTAATGTTCGGTTTTAGAAGGGTATCCATCAAAAAAGGCACCGGTCCCACGACCGATACCTCACTTTCATGATTCATCTTGGGTGCGACGATGTTGCTGGAACTCATGAAACTGCTCCATCAATTCCGGCTTATCCTCGAAAAACTCCACGAATCCCGTCATACAGTCGAGGGTATCCGAACTCAAGTGATGCTCGATTCCTTCAACGTCTTCATAGACGTGCGCTTCGTCTGCTCCAATGAGCCGGAGAAACGATTCCAACATCGTATGGCGCTCGACAAGCCGCTTTCCAATCTTTTGACCTTTATGCGTCAACATGAGGCCGCGATATTTTTCGTAAACCAAATAGTCTTCTCGGTCGAGCTTTTGGACCATCTTCGTGACTGAAGAAGGGTGCACCCCTAAATGTTCCGCGATATCGGATACTCGGGCGTACCCTTTTTCCTCCATCAATAAATAGATTCGTTCTAAATAATCTTCCATACTCGGTGTCGGCATGGGCGTGGCCTCCCCTTCAGTTCCATTCTCCAATCTTTATTTTAGCGTAACGACCCATAAACCGAAAGCGCGAGGCGGAAATCCGTGAGTCAATCATTGTCTCATGACCTTATCTTCTTTATAATGAATGGTGGTAACTCAAGTAGAGAAAGGAAGAACAATAATGGGAATCGAAACAATCCTCGTCATCATCCTATGGGGTGCACTCATCGCATACATCGTATGGCGCTTCATGCCAGCACGTGGTTTGAAAAAGATGAAGCAAGAAGAATTCCGGGCCTCGCTCCGAAAAGGACAATTGATTGATGTCCGCGAACCGAACGAATACAAAGGTGGTCACATCATCGGCGCGCGGAACATCCCCGTCGGTCAGATGAAATTACGCATGAAAGAACTTCGTAAGGACCAACCGATCCTCATGTACTGCCAAGGGAAGTCCCGGACGAACCAGGCGGCCAAGCTGCTATTGAAGAACGGATTCACGGACGTCTATATGCTCGAAGGCGGATTCAAGAACTGGAAAGGCAAAATCAAAAAAGATTAAGCCAAAACGGCCGATTCTCATCGCAGAGGATCGGCCGTTTTTTTAGGACGAGGTCCACTCTCTTGACGGGAGCGGGCCTCGTTTCATTGGTCAATTGATTGATGAAGGCTGTCGGTGCTCATATTTGAGCACTGGCTTCCGGGCAGCGAGCGTCTCGTCGAGTCGCTTGACGACGGTCGTATGCGGCGCCGTCTGGACGATTTCAGGATTCTCTTCTGCTTCCTTCACAATTTGGAGCATCGCGTCACAGAATGCGTCGAGCGTCTCTTTCGACTCGGTCTCCGTCGGCTCGACCATGATGCACTCCTCGACGTTGAGCGGGAAGTAAATCGTCGGCGGGTGATAGCCGAAGTCGAGCAAGCGTTTGGCGATATCGAGCGTACGGACGCCGAGCGCTTTTTGACGTTTGCCGGACAAGACGAACTCGTGTTTGCAATACGTGTCGTACGGCACGTCGAACGCGTCCTTCAATCGGGCGAACATGTAATTAGCGTTCAAGACTGCTTCACGCGACACGCGCGTCAATCCTTCCGCGCCCATCGTCTTGATGTAACTATACGCCCGGACGTTGATCCCAAAGTTTCCGTAGAACGGTTTGATTCGGCCAATCGACTGCGGACGGTCATAGTCGAGCGTGTAGCCCGATTCCGCTTTTCGGACGATCGGCGTCGGCAAGTATGGTATCAAGTCCCGCTTGACACCGACCGGACCCGATCCCGGTCCACCACCGCCGTGCGGTCCTGTAAACGTCTTGTGCAAGTTCAAGTGCACGACGTCAAAGCCCATATCCCCCGGACGGGCGATTCCGAGAATCGCATTCGAGTTGGCACCGTCGTAATACAGCTTCCCGCCCGCCTCATGGACGACTTTACTAATTTCGAGAATGTCCGCTTCGAACAAGCCGAGTGTGTTCGGGTTCGTCAACATGAGCGCTGCCGTGTCATCCCCGACTTTCGCTTTCAAATCGTCCAAGTCGACGAGACCACGCGCATCCGATTTGACCGTCACCGTTTCGAATCCTGCCACGACAGCGGAAGCGGGGTTCGTACCGTGAGCAGAGTCCGGTACGAGTACTTTCGTCCGCTGCATGTCCCCGTTATGATGATGGAACGCTTTAATGAGCATGAGGCCCGTCCATTCCCCGTGGGCACCTGCGGCCGGTTGAAGCGTCACTTCGTCCATTCCCGTGATTTCAGCGAGCTTGTCTTGAAGATCGACCATCATCTCGAGCGCCCCTTGAACCGATTCGACCGGTTGGAGCGGGTGGATGTGGGCGAAGCCAGGAAGACGTGCCATGTCTTCATTCACTTTCGGGTTGTACTTCATCGTACACGACCCGAGCGGATAGAAACCAGAGTCAACGCCATGGTTCCGCGTCGAGAGCGACGTATAGTGGCGCACGACGTCGAGTTCAGATACTTCCGGTAGCTCAGCCGTTTGTTTTCGAATCATCGATGCCGGTAGTAGCGACTCGAGGTCCACTTCCGGTACTGTCGGTGTCGGCAAGTTATAGCCGGTCCGGCCGGCACGTGACACTTCAAAAATGAGCGTTTGTTCGTGTTGCATCAGTTCATCCCCCCAACCACTTCAACAAATTGATCAATTTCCTCTTTCGTCCGGAGCTCGGTCGCACAGACGAGCATCTGTGTGCGGCGCTCCGCCTCATACGTCCCGAGCGGTAATCCGCCGATGATGCCATGGTCGAGCAAGTGGCGTGACACGTCGTCGGCGTCGACACCGAAATCGACGACGAACTCGTTGAACATCGGACCTTCATCAATCACGGCATAACCGGCTGCCTTCAATGACTCTTTCATGTAGTGCGCCGTCTGCATGTTGCGGACCGCCATGTCGCGAATCCCATACTTCCCGAGCGCCGACATCGTGATGGATGCAGCGAGGGCGTTGAGCGCTTGGTTCGAACAGATGTTAGACGTCGCTTTATCGCGGCGGATATGTTGCTCCCGCGCCTGAAGCGTCAACACGAACCCACGTTTGCCGTCCTCATCGACCGTCTGACCGACGAGTCGGCCTGGCAGTTTACGCATGAGTGCCTTTTTGACGGCAAAGTAACCACACGATGGCCCACCGAAACTTTGAGGAATCCCGAACGGTTGCGCATCACCGACCGTGATGTCGGCCCCGAGCGCACCTGGTGATTCGAGTACGCCCAACGCGAGCGGGTTACTCGAGACGACGAAGAGCGCCCCCGCATCGTGTGCCGCTTTCGCAAGCGACGCCAAATCTTCGATTCGACCGTAGAAGTTCGGGTACTGGACGACGAGACACGAGGCATCTGTCAAATCGAGATCGCCCGACGTCAAGCCGTCGACGACCGGTGTGACTTCTACGTCAAGCCCTGGGCCGTCAGCATACGTCCGAATCACGTCTTTCGCTTCAGGATGGACCGCCCCCGAGACGACGATACGTTTTTTCTTCGTGTGGGCGCTCGCGAGATATGTTGCCTCAGCGAGCGACGTGATGCCATCGTACATCGATGAGTTGGCGACATCCATCCCTGTCAATTCACAAATCATCGTCTGAAACTCAAACATCGCTTGAAGTTCTCCTTGTGAAATTTCAGGTTGGTACGGCGTGTATGCCGTGTAAAACTCAGAGCGAAGCAACATATGGTTCATGACGCTCGGCGACAAATGATCGTACATGCCCGCGCCAAGGAAGCTCGGATGCGATTTCGTATGCATGTTTTTCTCGGCGAGTTTTGTCATATGACGGACGAGATCCACTTCAGGGAGCGGTGCCCCGATCGCTGACAGCGATGCCGACTCTCGTAATGAGGCCGGGATGTCTTCAAGCAAGTTATCAATCGACTCGACGCCGATCGTGTGCAACATGTCACGCTCATCTTGTTCTGTCATCGGCAAATAGCGAAATTCCATTCTGTTCATTCTGAATCCCCCTGTTTATTTACGTTTATAAAACGGTGTCGGTACGCGTTCGGCTTCTATTTTTTTCCCCCGGACGTCGACGATGAAGTGCGTCTCTTCCACGAAGCGGCGATCGATCCGAGCCCAGGCGATTGATTCGTTCACGGTCGGTGGCATCGTACCCGTCGTGACGACGCCAATCGTCTCTCCGTCAAACTCGACAGTCGCGCCTTGACGGGCGATGCCTCGCCCAAGCAGCTTCAAGCCAATCATCCGGCGCGGAATATCCTCTTTTTGTTTCACGAGTGCGTCTTTCCCGATGAAGTCTGTATCGAGCTTCACCGCAAAGTTCACGTTCGCCTCGAACGGCGTGACCGTCTCGTCGAGTTCATGGCCATATAACGGTAAACATGCCTCAAATCGCAACGTGTCACGCGAACCGAGCCCACACGGTGTCACTTGCTCGTTCTCGAGCGCTGACCAAATCCGACCGATGTGTTCTGCCCGCGCATATAACTCAAAACCATCCTCGCCGGTGTAACCACTTCTAGAGACGATCGTCGACACACCAGCCACGTCTCCTGTGAGGAAACGGAAGAATTTAATCTCTGCGAGCGGTAAATCCGTCAATTTGGATAGGATTTCCTCTGCTTTTGGCCCTTGGACTGCGATTTGACCGTATGCATCCGACTCATCCGTCACAGTGACGTCCCCTTCGACGTAAGCGTTGACGTGCGCGACATCTTTTTCGATATTCGAGGCGTTGACGACGAGCCAGAACGCGTCTTCGTCTAATCGATAGACGAGCAGATCGTCGACGACACCGCCGTCAGGTAAACAAAACAAGTTGTACTGGGCTTGGCCGATTTGAAGTTTTGACACGTCATTCGTCACGAGCCGTTGGACGTTTTGTAACGCGTCAGGCCCTTCGATCCGAATTTCCCCCATGTGCGAGACGTCGAACATCCCGACATTTTCGCGGACGGCCATATGCTCTTCTTTAATCGTTGAAAACATGATCGGCATATCAAACCCCGCAAACTCCACCATTTTCGCCTTCGGTGCGATCAAGTCATACAAAGGCGTACGTTTAAGCGTAACTTTCTCCATATTATCCCCCAATCCCGAACATAAAAATAAAAACAAATGAAATATTTCGTTTCCACTATCACTCTATCAATTTTCACAGCTGCTGCCTAGCCTAAAACGACCAAAAAGAAAGAGGATGGAAAACGAAAACGTTTTCATCCTCATTATTTCATATTTTGCTCTCAGTGGAAACGGGCGAGCTTTCAATTCCTGCGGTCCGTTTGATTTCTTGTGTCAAACCGATCGATGCATCTTTCAGCTCGACCGACTCCGTCTTCACTTTGACCGATAACCGTTTCATTTCGGCGACGGACGCGTTCACCGTGTCGACGTGACGTTTAATCTCATCAATCAACTGTTGAATCACGCCAATCCGAATCTGAAAACGTTCGGTCAGGCGTTTGACGCGACGGATGTCCCCTGCCATCTTCTTTTTGTATAGAAGAAAGCCATATAAGCCGAGCCCGACTAGCGCGAGCACGACGATGCCCAAGTTAATCCAAATCATTCGTTCTCCTCCTTCAATCGATTTAATTGTCGAACGACGTCTTCTGTACCACGTGAGGCATCGAGGACGATATCCGCCTCCCGGTAAAGCGGTAGACGACGGTCATATAAGACGCGTACGTTCTCTTTGCCGCCTTTGACGAGCGGGCGGCTTGAATGACGAATCCGTTCCCAACACAATTCGAACGGCAAATCTAGCGCAATGACCGTACCGTGCGCCTTCATCCATTCAATGTTTCCCGGACGCTCCACGATGCCCCCGCCGGTCATAATATACTCCGCCTTCGTCGATCGCAAAAGCTCACTCTCGAGTTCACGAAAGGCAACTTCCCCGTGTTGATCAAAGAAGGACGGAATGTCCATACCGGCATGTCGTTCTAGCTGTTCGTCTAAGTCGACGACATGATTTGTTGTTTCAAGATATCGTTTTACGCTTGTTTTACCTGTACCCATAAACCCGATGATATAAAACGGCTTACTCATCGAAATAAATCACCTCTTTATGTCGCTCGCCCGTCACGAGCCGGATTTCGACTTCCGTCGTCCCGCTCCCGAGCGGTCGGCACGAGACTGTCCCGGTCGGTCTCGTTATGGCGGCAGCTTTCGCCTTGCAGTTCGCTTTCGCCACGAGCAAGTGCGCTTCGAACCGGATGGCGAGAATATCACGGGACAGCCGTTCCGTACTTCGTTCAATATCAGTATACCAAAACAACGATGCGCCAAGTATCCATGTCACGACAATCAAGGAAGAGAGGAGGAAGAAGCCGCTCTCATGCACATCACGTATTTTTCCCGCTTCCCATGCCGATCGTCGAACCGGATTTGATACCCCTGCCCTACCGATTCGACACGATACTGTTCGATTCCTCTGACGAATAATAGATTCCCTCCCCCGTCCCCGACCATGACCAAGTTGCCGTTAATCTGTTTCAACGTCCACGACCACGTCGTCTCGTCCGGACGCACGTATACACCGATGAGACGGCCGTCCTTGACGGCACAATCCCGACTGTCGATGACTTTACGGACGAACAGCTGAGAAGTCGTCGTCACATTTCCTCTCGGCTGCTCATACAACGTCTCACCGAGCGAGAGCAGATGGACGAGAAGTCCGACGAACAACGGGACGAGCATGAGTACAAACGTCAGTTCTAACATCGTGTACCCGCGCTCAAAGGGTCGGCAGACATAACTCTTCAACACAGACACGTCCTCGCCCGCTCGGGTTAGCTGCATCGATCAACACCTCCCGTTGCAACGCTTCATACTGCCGGACCGTCGCTTCCAATCGTTCGATTCGTTCATTGCCGTTCACGATAAACGGGACGAGTACTCCGATCCATCCAAGTAGCAATGCCAGGCTCAGACAAATCTCCCATAGCGTGACACCTCGTTCAAAACCCCTCACTTCGAATCACCTCCGGTTCGTACGTCCCCATCCGAAACTTTAGTGTGATCGATTGGGTGCCTGAAGAAAATTTCCATTGCCCGGCATACGAAGCCGCCGTCTTCGAGAACACAATCTCGCTTGACGTCGGCAGACTGAGCACAATCCCATCTGGAACTGGGACCGTCTTAATCGACGTCAATCCGCATGTGATATGATAGCGCCGTTCTTTCACGTACCAGCGCAAGCGCGGCACGCATTTCTCGTCAGCGGCGACATAAGGATACTGGCCCACCTCCGCGATGTCGGACAAGAGCCCTTCAGTGAAGTCGATTAAAGCGAGGCGGTCAATCGAACGTACCGCCGGCATTGCCAGTAGTAGCATCGATGACAAGACGAGCAGCACCGCCGCCATCTCAATGAACGTATAGCCGTCTTGCCTCATTTTTTTGTGAGCGTGCCTGTTGCCGGCGCGTACGTATACGCCGTCGACTGACAACTGTACGTGAGTGGATCCGTCGCGCCGCCGCGTTTGATGACCGCGAGAGTCTCAGGATATGTTTTATGCTCCGCATAATAGAGGTTAATCTCTGACTCGACGATGCGGACACTCCCTTCGCAACTGACGCTGTCGGCTCGGCTCTTCCCGTCCGTCATCGACGGGACGAGCAGTAACAACAAAACAGAAATAATCAACAAGACCGCTGCCATCTCGACAAGTGTGAAACCGCGTTCCGTATCCCGATTGATCATCTTAATTCCTCCTCATAGTTGACCCATAATCAGTTGTACCGGTAAATAAATCGTATAAAACATCATCGTCACCATGACCGTTAACACACCATATAACGCCGGTTCCGCCTTGGCAATCAGTTCTTTCCAATAACTTTCCATCTCTTCAAAGACGAGTTCCCGATGGACGGCCATCATCGTACCCAGCTCCCCGCTGACGGAACCGACGCCAAACAGACTCACAACTTCGTGGTCTAAAAACGGTTCGTCCCTCGCGGCCGCTTCAAGCTCATAGCCGGCCGACATCCGGTCATGTATTCGTCTCGCAATCATCGCCACTTCGCCGTCCCCTACAGCCAACCGCTCAACGATGTGGCGCACTGACGCCTCTCCGTCCTGAAGTAGCGAAAGTTCACTGACGAACAAGTACGTGACGTATAGTCGCTGCCCCCGCTCTATGAGCGGAATGCGGATGACCCCGGCTTTTCCAAGACGATAGAGACCGGCCGCCGCAACAAGGAAACAGACGAACAAGCCCGGGAAGAACCACTTCGATAACAAAATCGCGTTCATGCCGCTCAACCGTTCGAGCTCGACCATCGTCAACAGCTTAGGAAAAATATACAGGGCGTAAATCGTGCCTAGACCAAACAACATCGTCATAATGACGAGCGGGTATCGGGCTAGCTGCTTCAACTCCTGTTCAAGGGAGGACCGCATTTCCGACAAGGCGAGCACTTGCTCGAGCCCTTCAATAAAATGTTGTCCGCGTTCCGCCGTCTCGAGCAACTCTCGCATCCGCTCGTTCGAGACGAGTGTCGCAAACACTTCGGCGAGTGACGCCCCTTCTTCGAGCGCGACACGCATGTTCGTCACGCTTTGGCGACGCTTTCCACGTTCATGCATCTCGAGCGTCTCAAACGCCTTTTTCAATCCGACACCTCGTGACTGTAACCTTAAAAATCGACGGATCGTGTTCAGTTCACACATGACTCGGGTAGTGACCATGAACATGTCATCTCCTCTCCTCGCTGAAGCACACACCAGTATCGATTGATTTCCATGTCGCCCGCTAACTCTCTGAGACGGCGTTCCCCGTCTTCAATCGTGGATGTGTGAAACGTCGCAATCGTCAGATGCCCGCTAAGCGCTGCATCATGCGCGACTTTCAATTCTTCGCTCGTCCGAACCTCGCCGATGACGATGACATCAGGGTCGGCCCGCAGCGTCTCTTTCAGAAGACTGCGATGATCGAGGCCCGCCTTCGCGTTCACCTCTAATTGGATAACACCGGTAATCGGTTGTTCCGGCGGGTTCTCAATCGTGACAATCCGTCGGTGATTCATCCGCTCGAGCAAGGCGTATAACACCGTCGTCTTCCCTGCCCCGGTCGCTCCGCCAATTAAAAAGAGTCCGTGTCGCATCATCGCGAATCGCTCAAACAGCATTTGATCTTCCTTTCCCACTAGTTCATGTAAATCGAACGACACGTTCGGCATACGCCATGACATTAACGTATGCTCGAACGACGGCAAGAACGTGACTCGAATCATCGCCGTCTCCGCATTGTACATTCCAGATTGCGGGACCCGTTGATCGGTTTCCGTCAATGAACACCAGTATTTCATATGTAGCGTCAATCGTTCATACTCCGTCCTGCCTAACGTCTCGACCACGTCCAACCGCGTCCCAGACCGAAAGTGGACCGCCACATCATGCTCATTCGGCATGAAATGCACATCACTTGCCCGATGCTCCCGCGCCAATTCAATCAATCGCCTCGTAACTGTACGCATTGTCCCCACCTCGCGATAAGCATAAAAAAAAGCCCACCTGTAGGAAAGTGGACTTGTGTTATGAAACGTTAGCTGAAGTTAAATCATGGCGACGTGCGTACGTCTCGATTGACACTTTGTCATATCCGACAATGACTTCTTTACCGTCCGTCAAAATCGGACGTTTCAGCAACTTTGGATTTTCACTCATCAAGTGAAGCAACTCGCTCAATTTCAAATCATCGACGTCAACGTTCAATTGCTTGAACGCCTGGCTTCTTGTCGCTAGCAGTGATTCGACGCCGTTGTCACACAATGTGAGCAACGTCTTCAATTCATCTACCGAAGGAGCGTCACGGAAAATATGACGTTCACTCACGTTGAGTTGCTGTTCTTGCAAAAACGCCTTCGTTTTTCGACATGACGTACAACTTGGATACGTATAAAACATCAATTCATTTGCCATTATAATTGCCTCCTTATAAGTTCGGTTTCCGCTCGTACATGTTGTGTGTAAGATGATTATACAATGGTTAGACAATAATGTACAGTGTTTGTACAACTTTTTTTATTTTTTTGTACAAGATTGTTTAGCGATAAGATTTCACATATTTTTCACGATTATTTTGCTCAATTCACACGTTTCCGTAGCATTTTTTTTAATGTGTTGGTAAAATAGTGAATGAGAATGGAATAATGTACGTATGGGGGGATTAACATGGCGAGAATGTACCGTGTCCTTGGATTTTGGACTGGGTTGATCGCAGCGCTTGCGTTCGTGGGCGCGCTCGGTGGAGATCAAAGCGACAGTCATTACACGAATGATTTTATCGTTATGGGTCTTGTCTTTTTGGCTCAAACTATTTTCTTCGTCGCACTCGGCTATTTGAAACTGACTGAAAAAACGTATGTCTACGTGTTTGGCGCTTATTTGACGGTCTTCTTCATCGTCTTCACGTATTGGAGTAACTTCCAAATGTAAAAAAAGATTGTCTCATGACGAGACAATCTTTTTTCGTTCATCGGCTAAAGAAAGGATTGGACGTGATTTCGGCCCCGAGTGTCGTTTTCGGGCCGTGACCTGAATAGAGTACCGTCTCTTTTGGTAACAGTTGGCGAAGCCGGTCAATCGATCCGAGCAACGTGGCCTGGTCGCCGCCATACAAATCGGTGCGCCCGACCGATTGCTTAAAGATCAAGTCGCCGCAAAACGCGATTTTGTCACTTGGAAGATAGAGTGTCACACTCCCAGGTGAATGTCCCGGCGTGTGATGCAGCTCAAACGCGAGCGCCCCAATCTCAAGTGTTTTTCCTTGATACGTTCGTTCCGCAGGTCGCATCGAAGCGGATGGCAAATGAAATTTGGCCGCCCCGTTCTTTTCGTCATCGGTTAACCACGTCCGCTCTGCTTCGTGGACGTACACGGGCACGTTAAAGCGATCGCGTAACGCATCAATGCCGCCGATATGGTCGAAATGGGCGTGGGTCAACAAGATGGCGTGTAATCCGCCGAACCGTTCGACCGCCTCAAAGAACCGACTATCATCCGTCCCCGGGTCGATGATGACGACCGTTCCGTCCTGTTCGACGACATAACCGTTCTCTTGTGCCAAGCCGGATGTGATTTTTACAACGTTCATTATGAACACCTCCGTATCCATTCTAATCGATATTGTGGCAAAATTGTAGCAGCGCCTTTCTTTGCTCGACAGCGTAACATATTTCGGATAAAATAATAGTGATATTTCAGTGAAATTTTTATGAATTTCATGACGTATAATAAAGGGGGAACTCGTCATGCATTTGTATGAGCCATTTGGATGGATCTCACTCATCGTGGCACTCGTTGCGATTTGGGGAATGGCCCGTTCATTCAAGAAGCGTCAATTCTTTCCACTCGCCTTTGCAGCCGTCACCGTGCTCGTCTTCGGTTTTTTCGGTATCGCGACATTGATTTACGGTGGAATTCCAAGCTAATGAATTACTAAAAAACGACTTCGGTCGTTTTTTTGTACAGTAAAAGCGTCGTCCGAACGGACGACGCTTTCCTCAATCAGTTATTCGACTGTTCTTTGAAACGCAGCAAATCGGAGTAAATCAAATCATCGTTCATCTGTAGAATCGACTCTGCCTCTTCGTTGACTGGTCCACAGAGCGAAGCGTCCTCGACGACTTCGCCTGTCTGCGCATCATAACATGTCGATTGCGTCCAAACGTACTCATCGGTCAACACGGTGCCGTCCCGGAAGATGGCGCGACTGTTCCGTTCTTTCGAGAACAGGTCGTTTCCGAATCCGATCAACTCGGACGTATCCATGCCTAACAAGTGGAGAATTGTCGGTTTCATATCAACATGACTGCCGATCGTTTCATGCACTTCACCTTTTGTTTGGTCAGGTAGGTGGACGACGAATGGCACTTGTTGAAGTTTCGCCACGTCATACGGCGTCAATTCTTCTTTCCCGAGCAAGTCAGCCATCGCGGCGTTGTGGTTCGTCGAAATGCCATAATGGTCCCCGTAGACGATGAAGATCGTGTCGTCCCACATGCCGTTCGCCTTCAACCCGTCGATGAACAGCCCGAGCGCATAGTCCTGATAGGCGAGCGCCTGCGGGAAGTTGTTGAGCGTCGTCGAGTTCGTCTCGAACTTCGGCACGAGCTCATAGTCTTCGCTCGGCATCGTGTAAGGGAAATGGTTCGTGAGCGTGATGAACTTTGCATAGAACGGTTGCGGAAGCTCTTCAAGCATCGGAATCGACTGTTCGAAGAAACTATCATCGAGCAGTCCCCACTCGGTCATGTCTTCTGGGTTCCCAAGGTCATAGCTCTTCTCGTCAAAGAATTCGTCGACCCCGACGTTCTTATACATATGGTCGCGGTTCCAGAACGATTTGTTGTTCGCATGGAACACGGCCGAATAATAATTATCTTCTTTGATCACTTCAGGAAGGGCCTGATATTCGTTATCGGCGTTCGTGAAGTAGACGGCTCCGCGCGGAAGTCCGTAGAGCGAATTGTCGAGGGCGAACTCGGCATCGGACGTCTTGCCTTGTCCGACCGTGTGATAATAGTTCGGCCAGAAGTGTGACTCTTCAATCAGTTTGTTCAAGTTCGGCGTGATGTACTCGCCGTTTGAAGCCTTCATGTTGTGGGTGAAGTTTTGAGCCGACTCGAATGAGACGACGATGACGTTCTTGCCCTTATACTTCCCGAACAGCTCCGGGTCCGGCGCCGCATAGTTTTGACGGGTGAACTGTTCGATTTCAGCAAGCTCCGACCCATCTGCCATCGCTTTTTGCGCCGACGTCTTCGTCTGGAGCATCGCGTCGTACACGTGGAAGTTGAACGTCCCGATGTTTTTGACGAGCAGTTCGCGGTCGAACGAACGTGTCAAGAGCTCTGGGCGTTCCGTCTCCGCGAGCGACAAGTTGAAGAGGAACACCGCGACGGCCGCCACGAATGTGACGAGCGCACGTCGATGGGATGCCGCGTTCTGACGCGTGTTCACTTTCCAAAGGATGAACGGCAACACGAGCACATCGCCAAGGATGATCAAGTCCTTCCATTCAAGCAATGACGTGAACGATGTCGACAACGTCTCCATGTTCGACGGTTGCAAGATGACCGGCATCGTCAAGTAGTCTGTGAACTCCCGATAATAGACAGCATCCGCAAACAAGATAAACGAGGCGAACGCATAGAGCGTGAAAATCACCCATTTTTGTTTACTGCCTTTGAAGAAGAAGCTGAACGCGAACAGGAACAGCGTCGAACTAATCGGGCTGATTAGTAAAATGAAGGCTTGCGCCGTGTTTTCAATCGGAATGTTGAAGAAAAATTGGTATACGATGTACGTCTTCGTCCAAAGCAATAAAGTAAAAATCCAGAATAAACGATATTCTTGAAACGAAGCGCGGACCGTTTCATTCAGTCGCATAGTGAGCTTCGAGAAGCGTTGAGATGACTTCATCTGACGGTCTCCTCCTCTTTTCAGTTTTTAACGACCGCAGTCGTATGAGGTTCGTGTATAGTTTGTTCTCTTTTTCACGAACGGTATCAGTCCAGCATCAAGTTCAAATCTTACCCCTTTTTTAACAAAAAATCAACTCCACGATTACAAAATTTACATTACCCAATACCCGTTCCACGTAAAAAACACGCCTATGCGAGTCGCATAGGCGTGGCAGTCTGACATCGAGTTAGACGCGTTTCGGCAAGAAGTGTTTCCGGGCGAGCCAGGCGCAACCGATGACACCGGCATCGTTTTCGAGTTCCGCAATTTTGAACGTCGTCGACTCATACACGCGTTCGAGCGCGAATCGTTTGAACTGGGCATCGAGCGGTTCAAGGAGTGCTTCACGCGCTTTCGAGACGCCGCCACCGATGACGATGATCTTCGGGTTGAGCGTGTTGGCGATATTCGAAATCGTCAGACCGAGGTATTCCGTCATCTCTTCGACGACTTCGGTTGCCACTTCATCGTTCGCTTTGTACGCTTCGAACACATCGCGAGCGGTCACTTCTTTCAATTCATTCAAAGACGTTGTCCGATTTTTACGTTTTTGTAGCGCCAAACGCGAGACGCCCGTCGCCGAGGCGATCGTCTCGATGCATCCGGTGCGGCCACATCCACACTTGACCGCTTTTGCCGTATCACGCTCGACGGTGATATGTCCAATTTCCCCGGCCATTCCCGCTGCCCCGTGGACGATGTTTCCATTCGTGATGACACCGCCTCCGACGCCTGTACCGAGCGTGACGGCGAGGAGCTCCGACGCCCCTTCTCCGGCACCTTTCCACATCTCGCCGAGCGCGGCCGCGTTCGCATCGTTCTCGAGAACAGCCGGCAATCCGACCGCTTTCTCGAACTCGCTGACGAGCGCAAAGTTTTTCCATCCGATGTTCGGTGAATACTCGACAATCCCCTCCGAGAAGTTGATGAATCCTGGTGCCCCGATGCCGGCCCCGGCAAAGTCCTCTTTAGACTTTCCTGATTCTACAAGATAAGCATTGAAAGAAGTCGCGATATCTTTTGGAATATGTACCCCGTTCTCACGAATATCTGTCGTAATCTCCCACTTGTCCGAAATGATGCCATTCATATCAAGGACGGCCATTTTCACCGTCGTACCACCGATGTCGATTCCTAATAACCATTTCATATCCATCACTCCTCATGTCAAATAAATCGCTTTCATCCAATAGTTTACACTATCGAACCCCTTGTGCAAACATTTGCACAAGGGGTTTTTCTGTCAATCTATCGAATTTTTTAATTCATGTGTCAAAATGATCTTTGCCGTGTCATAATCGCGCTGCTCGATGATGCCACCCGCATGAAGTTCATCTAGTTCCATCATCATCAAGCTGATTTCAGCATCCCGCTCACCAATGTAAATGATGGTCCCAAATCCTTTCAAAAACTGTTGCACGTCATAGAAGTTTTTCATACATGCCCCTCCATTCGCGAGAGTACGTATCGATGCAACAGCTTACGTGTCGCCTCGAGCGAAGAAACGTGTGTCCGTTCGTAACTATGGCTCGACTCGATTCCCGGGCCGACGAGGGCGTGCCGAACGTCATGGCCGGCACTGACTGCCGCTGATGCATCCGAACCATAAAAAGGATAGACGTCGATTTTGAATGCGATGCCTTCGTCTCTGCAAATCGAAGTGAATTGGCGACGTAACTTTAAATCGTACGGACCAGACGAGTCTTTGGCACAAATCGAGACCGTATACTCGTCCGAGTGTTGACCGTCTCCAAGTGCCCCCATATCGACGGCGATATATTCGACGACATCGTCCGGAATCCCGGCGTTGCCGCCAAAGCCAACTTCCTCATAGTTCGAGATCAAGTAGTGGACCGGATGCGGCAACTCGGCGGCAACGAGGTCACGGGCCAAATCGAGCAAAATCGCCACCGATGCCTTATCGTCGAGATGACGTGACTTGATGTATCCTGTGTCCGTTTGCTTGAAACGGGGATCGAACGAGACGAAATCTCCGACTTCAATGCCGAGCGCTCGCACATCTTCCTCAGAATGAACGTCAGCATCGAGCCGGACCTCGATGTTCGAGGCAGAGCGTTCGGCGCTATTCGTATCTCGATAGACGTGGACACTCGATTGATGGACCAAAATCGTCCCTTCGACCGCTTCATTCGACTCGCGGTGCACAAGACAGTTCTCCCCCTCAATCGCCGTCCACGCATAACCGCCGACTTGCGTGAGGCGAAGGCGGCCGCTCGGTAAAATCTCTTTCACCATCGCCCCGAGTGTGTCGACGTGTGCCGTCAGCAAGCGGGCCGGGCCCACCTTTCCGTCGAACGTGGCAAGGAGCGCCCCTTTATTCAGACGTTTCGTCTTTACGTCGAGCTTCGCGAGCTGTTGCTCGACAAACTCAATCGCTTCATCGGTCATCCCCGACGGACTCGGTATTTCTACAAGTTGTTTCAACGTATCAATCATTTGATTACCCCTTTGTCATCGATAATAGCCATACAGGAAACAGGCGACAGTAAGCGCGACTGCGCTAACGAGGAACACGACGCGTCGCATGTATCGCGTCTCGTCCGGGAGACCGACGACACCCGCCATCAAGAAGCCGCCGACGAGACCGCCGGCGTGGGCGGAATGGTCGAGGCTTGCCCCGAGTACGAACGCAAGTCCTACATTCAATCCTAACATAATGAATAACGGCGGACCGAGTGTCTTCATAAAAAGTGATCGATCCCGAATCCCAAAGTAGAGCAAGGCGCCGACGAGTCCAAAAAGCGCACCCGACGCACCTGCCGAGATGGCATCACTGAACGCATACGACGCCGTCGACGCGATGATGCCTGCCAACAGATAAATGATGACGAAGCGCGGCGACCCGTACATCCGTTCCACGAGCGGCCCGAGCGACCAGAGCGCGAACATGTTGATGCCGAAATGGAACCAACCGATGTGGAGGAACATTGGCGTCAGAAGACGCCACCACTCCCCTTCGTCAATCAACGGATTCACTTTCGCCCCGAATCGAATGAGCGTGTTCGGGTCGAGCGTCGACCCGACCGACTCGGCAAGCCACATGATGAAAAACGTCACAAACATAAATACATACACCGCCTGCGGCTTCCCAAACGCAAACCGTCGTTTCAATTCCGCTTTGCGCTCCTGATCAAGCGCGAGCGCGAGCGGACGATAGTCGGCCTCCCCGATGTCTTCTGACGTGATATGCCGCTCAATCGTCACTTTCGCCGGAATCTTGAACGTGAGCGACGCGACTCGCTCTTCGTCGACGAGCGGCTCCCCATACAGATGGATGCGTAACTTACTCTTCCCTAGACGGGCAAGGCGGAACGAATTCATAATCGCCTCGATGTCCATCCCGACGTGGTTAGCCCACGCCTTATCGGTCCTTATGTACAGGTGATAGACGTCTCCCGCTTTCGTGTCAAACAAGAGTAGCGCCCGAGACGGCTCGAGGATCCCTTCGACGCGCCCCCCCGCCAACACGTTCTGATAGATGTCTTCCCAAAATGAGCTCGTCATCTGAAATCCCCTCCCTTCCCTATAATTGTAATCCAATTCAGAAGCGGCGACAAAAAGGAGACCTCCCTTATATGCCCGTCAAAAAAACAGCCGGCATGAAGCCGGCTGCACTCTCTCGTTCACTTATAGCACGGGCTGCATCGTCTTCATCAAGACGTCTGCTGAATGGTGCATCTTTTGTTTCTCTTCTTCAGACAATTCGATTTCGACGACTTGGCGCACCCCTTGGCGGTTGATGATGGCCGGGACGCCGATATGAATGTCATGTAGACCGTACTCACCGTCCAAGTAGGCCCCGACCGTGAGAAGCGTGTTCTCGTTCCGAAGCACTGCTTTGACGAGGCGAAGCAGTCCGAGACCAATCGCATAATACGTCGCGCCTTTACGCTCGATGATATGATAAGCCGCATCACGGACGTTGACATAGATATCTTCAAGGTCTTCCCACGTGTATTCGTCGTTCTCTTCAAGCAACTGCTCGATCGACTTGCCGTAGATTCGGGCGTTACTCCATGCCGCGAACTCCGTGTCCCCGTGCTCACCCATGATGTACGCGTGACAGTTGCGCGGGTCGACGTTGAAGTAATCACCGAGCATGTAACGGAGACGTGACGTGTCGAGCACCGTGCCTGATCCGAAGACGCGATGTTTCGGAAGTCCAGAATATTTCCATGCCAAGTGGGTCATGATGTCGACCGGGTTCGATGCGATGATGATTATCCCGTCAAATCCTGATGCCATGATTTCCCCAATCATCGACTTCATGATTTTCGCGTTCTTCTCGACGAGGTCAAGACGCGTTTCACCCGGCTTTTGCGGTGCCCCTGCCGTGATCACGACGATATCTGCCGCCCCACAGTCCGCATAATCCCCGGCCCATACACGCATCGGTGAAGAAGCGAACGAGACGCCGTGATTCAAATCCATGGCTTCCCCTTCTGCTTTGGCTTTGTTAATATCGATGATTACGAGTTCTTCACAAAGGCTCGCTGTCGTCAATTGGTATGCGAAGCTCGCACCGACTGCACCGGCACCGACGAGCGCGACGCGTGTTACTTTTGCATGATTTAATGTTTCCATGTTGATTCTCCACCCTTCGAACAATCTGTTTCATGTTTTAGTAATATCTGTTACATAAAGATTGTAACATCATTCACAAATACTCACTACAATAGAAACCGTTTTCACTTTGGCGATATTGTGACGAAATTCACATTCGTTTGAAACATCTTCATTCACTGTACTACCCTTATCCGAAGACGAAAAAACAAATCAAGGCGGCGGCCGTAATCGAAGCGAAGTTGACCGCATCGTTTCCGAGCCAATGCCAACCTTTGACGTATTCGGTCGCTTCTCCGTGGTGCGTCTGCTTCTCGGTCTGCTTTCCACATACCCGGCATCGGTACTTCCGTTGGACGGTCGCGCCGAGCAACGTATCCACGACGCTACCAATCAACCCGAGTGCGATTAACGCGAGCGTCACTTCGAAATCGAGCGTCATAAACGGATAGGTCGCCAACACGATTGTGGCGGCTCCAACAATCGACATGACCGTCCCATATAGTGACACACCGCCGCTCGTCCCCGGTTCGACCGGTCGAAACGTGAGGATGGAGCGCGGCTTTCGCTTTGCGAGCACACCGAACTCAGAGCCCCACGTGTCACTCGTCGCTGCGGCAATCGAAACAATGTAGGCATAGAGCCATGCCTCGTTCGACGTGTATGCCATCGCGAGCGCGGTTAACATGCCAATTCCGCCGTTTGCGAGCACTTGGACGTAGTCACGGGGACCGGATTTTTCAACGATTTCATCGACCGGCGCCTTGTCGACGGCACGATACTTCGAGGCGAGCGAAGATGTCGAGAAGAACACGCCTAGTAAATAGAGACCGAACCAGCCGAAACCATAGCCAATCACCGTCCCCGTTACGACTGTCAATACGGCACCGGATAACGTGAGCGACTTCAGCCGGTATCCGGCATAGGCGACCAAGCAGGTTACGAGAAATATGGCTAACATCGAATCAATTCCCTTTCCGACACGATCACTCCGACCGGAATGTCATGCGCTTCAATTGGTATGTCGTCTAACACTTGGACACTGTAGGCAAGGGATAGCGTTCGGCCGGCATACGACGCCAGAAAGCGGTCGTAATATCCCCCGCCCCATCCGATTCGGTAGCCAGAGCGGTTGAACACACGCCCCGGGACGACGCATAAGTCGACGTCACCGTCGACTTGTTGGGTCGTCGGCTCTAATATCCCCATGACCCCAGGTTCGAGGTCATCATAAGACTCGATTCGATGGAACGTGAGCCCCTCTGTCGTTACTTTCGGCACGAGTACCGTTTTTCCTGCCTGCCAAGCTGCTTCAATCAATGGCCGTGTGTTGACCTCAAGTCCGAACGAGAGGGTCAGGGCAACCGCCTTCGCCTCGATCCACTCCGGTAGTCTCATCACGTTATGTACGATGGCGGCATCGGCCTCATCGCGATTAGCTAATTCAGCAATCCGAGCATGTACCGCTCGTCTGAGTGCTTGTTTCGCATCCATATCACTCGCTCCTTTCGAAAAAAAAGGCCGCCACATGAGTGACGGCCAGTCTCATTATTTCACTTCGCGATAAAGCGTGTGACGGCGGAGACGTGGGTTGTATTTGCGCAATTCGAGGCGCTCAGGGTTGTTACGTTTGTTTTTCTTCGTGATGTACGTGCGATCGCCTGTTTCTGTGCAAGCTAGTGTGATTTTAACGCGCATTTCGTTCACTCCCATCTTACTGATGTTGTATCAAGTGCTTTTGCTTTACAGTCTAAGCATACTCAATTATCCTACCAATTTTTTATTGAAAAAGCAAGGTGTTTTCACGTACTTTTTCAAACGTTCTGCTTGTACGGCGAAGCATCGAGCGACAAGCAGTTTGTGACGTTATCTTTGACCGCATAGCGCGAAGCGAGCTCATCGATTGAGACGTCGGCACCGACATAGACGGTGTCCGCCTCGGCAAGGACACTGTTCTCAATTCGATGAATCGCATCGAACAAGCCACCATGACCATGGGGATTGCGCGTCGTTTCAAATGACAACATAGTTGAGTATAACGGAACAGCCAGCGATTTCGCAAGTGAACGTGCCGCCGGAATCGTCATCCAATCAAAATGATGAACGGCTTTGAAACGGACCGCGTTAACGAGTTCATGGACGAGCTTCACGTAACCGACGTTTTGTGCGGCGACTTGATTCATCACATGCTCTAAAAACGGGCTCGTCAAGCGGACGCGATAGACGTGGACGTTGTCATGACGTTCGTACTCGAGCAACCCTTCTTTATAAGGGGTAAGGACATACATCGTTTCACCTTGTTTCGCTCGCGCCTCCACTTCTTCGACGACGCGTTGTCCGAGGCCACCGACGACGTTGCCCGTATATTCTGGAGTCAAGACGAGAATCGCGTCAGCTTCCGCCTCACGTTCTTTCGTCACATAGTAGTCGTGTGGCGAGAGGAACGTGTCGACTTCAAGGTCTTCGTCCTGCAAGAACGGATACGCACGGAAGTGTGCGTCGAGCACCTCGTCTGTCAGCTTATTCTCATAGAGGGCAGTCTCAAGTTCAGCGAAGAGGCGGGTATGTTCACGGAAACGATCCGCTGCATACTGTGCCGTCGTCTGTCCGTCCAAGATGAACGCCCAGTCGCTCGAGACGGCAAGCACATAATGCCGAATCAATTGTTTCAGTGCGCGGTCGGCGAGCGGTGACGTACCTCGATAATCGGCCACGTCTTTGACGAGTTGCGTTTCCATCATGTGAAGGTGCCGTAACATCCATTCGTTGCGCTCGTTGATCCAGACGTCCCCATAGCCTTTACGTCCCCACGTGTTCATCGATACGTGGACCGTCTCAAGGTCTTGGAAATGACGTTCGAGGAACAACGCCGGCGTGATCGTCTCAATCCCGAACTGTTCAAGCCGCTCTGCGACTTGCCCTAAAAACTCAGGTCCTTCGAACCACCAGTGCCCGAACAGCTCCGCGTCAAATGGTGCCGTGACGAGAAACGGTGGGAACGTTTGAGCACCGTGCGCCTCGAGATGCGCTTCGAGCGTCTCGGCGAAGTCGGTCGCATGGTTTGCGATTTGATGTTCCGCCCAATCACGGACGTAATAATCTTTCTCGTCTGTATCGCCGGTGATGCGATGCATCTTCAAGCCGGTATCGAACCGGATCCCTTCCGGATGCATGAACGACTGGATGTAATCCCAATCGCGGTCATAGGCGAGGTCGCGATAAAATTCACGATAGTCCGGGTGACCCGGGTATCCGATCATCGAACTCCAAATTTTACCGGAGATGATTTGGTCGCGTGGGAAGAGCGCCACCCCATGCGGTGAATAGACCGGTGCCCCGATGCCTTTGCTCGGTGTCGGGTCGGCATCAAGGAGGGCGTGTTCATCGACGAACGTATAGCGTACCCCTTCCTCGTACAAGATGCGATCGACTCCAGGCGTGTAGGCACATTCTGGCAACCAAATGCCGGTCGGACGGAATCCGTAATGACGCTCGAAGCAGTTCAGACCACTGCGAATCTCGGTTCGGGCGGCTTGGTCGGTGAACAGATGCGGGTTGAAACCATGTGTCGCCGTACACGTCACCATGTCGATGTATCCGTGCTCACGATATGTACGGAACGCCTGGTTCAAGTTTTTATCCCAATGCAGGAACGTGTTCTTCAAATCTTGGTAGCGACGCTCGTAGAAATGGAGCGTGCCGACTTCCGCCTCGCTTCGTTCCCCGGACAGTTCAAGCGCAATCAGTTCGAGCATCTCATCTAAATGGGCGACGTATCGGTCTTGGACGAGCGGGTCGGCGAGCATCTCCACGACTGGCGGTGAGATACTGACCGTCCAATTGAGCGGCCGCTTTAAGCGATCGACTTGCCATAAAATCGGGATATATGTCTCGGAGATGGCTTCGTACACCCATCTCTCTTCTAAACGATGTTCTTCTTCATGCCGGACGTACGGAAGGTGGGCATGAAGGACGAGTGAAAAATAACCTGGTTTCATCTAAAAAGTCCTCCTTAGCGCACGAATCGGTATGCAGCGTATTTAGGTAACGTGTCGAGTAGTTCCGGTGATTCGACTTCACCGTATTGCCAACGACGGACCGGTTCGGCGAATCGCCCGACTCCAGCCGGTTCTGTCCGAGGTGTGTCGAGCGGAGTCGTGGCCACGAGCGGTAAGAATTCGCCTTCCATCGTCCGGATACCAAACTCGAACACGTATGTCGTGTTCGGGTCGAGCGGACGCACGAACCAGCTATTCGTCATTTCCGGCAACTCGAACGTGTATGAACGGTTCGCGTGCCCGCTCGTATAGTCGAGGAGCGTGACATCTAAAATACGGAACGCTTTCGGCAAATCTTCCCACGGGCGCATAAATTGCATCGCAAGCGTCTCTTTCACGGCGTCCGATACTTCCCAAAAGACGTACACCGAATTTGGTGATTGGACCACAGCATGCATCAAATCGGCATCATAACGGTCAGGAAGCTTCCAATACCCTTCTGGTGCCTGTTCAAGGAGCGGTGAGTGATGTGATGCATTGGACTGAAGCGATGACGCGACTTGCTTCGTTGATTTTGATTTAGTTGCCTTCTTGCTAGATTTCATCTGTTTCTTCCCTTCGGCCTTTCGTGTCGGTGCGGCCGTAGCTGCTGTGACGTCCCCATGTTGGGCACGCCATTTTCGCCAAGCATATTGGACTTTTCCGATTGGCATGTCTAATTGTTCTGCAATCTGTTTTAACGTAAGCCCTTTTTCCTTCAAGGACACGATTTTCTCTTCCATCTATATGTGGCTCCCTTCCTAAAAAAAATGCATGTAGTTTACTATTCGTCTTTGTTCCGTGATTTCCTGCACAAAAAAAGTAAAGAACAACATGTCTGTTGTCCTTTACCACTTTTGTCACTGATTTAAATCATAATGTTTCCCTTTTTCAAGGAATATCAAATGTTCTCCGAAATTGGTGACGTGGTCACCCATCCGTTCAAGGTAGCGAGCAATGTTCGAAAACTCATAAACATCGTTCGTGCCGACCGTCATGTTCGGAAGATTACCGATGTATTGTTTGATGACCTGCAAATTCAAGTCATCAATCACCTTATCCATCTCGTTCAATTCACGGACCCGGCTCACTTCCCCTTTGCGATAGGCGCGTGTCGCGAGTTCAAGCATATCGATCAATTGTTCGGCCATCTGTTTGAGCGGTCGGATATCGAGGACGTACGGGACGTGCTCAATGCGTGTGACGGCTTTCGCGATGTTCGTCGCGTAATCCGCGATGCGCTCAAGGTCGGTCGCCGACTTCATCGTGACGATCAAGCGACGAAGATCGGTCGCGACCGGTTGTTGCTTCGCAATCAGTAGGATGGCCTCATCATTGATTTCAAGTTCGAGGTCATCGAGCTCATTGTCGTTGTCGATGACGGTCTGGGCGAGCGTGAGGTCGTGTTTTTCAAGCACCTCGATTGCCGTCGCCGTCTGACGCATCGTCAGATTGGCGAGCTTCACTACTTTGTCTTCTAAATCAATCAACTTCGTATCAAAAAATGTGCGATTTTGTGCCATGTTTGTCTCCCCTTTTTAACCGAACCGGCCTGAGATGTAATCTTCAGTCCGCTTGTCCGTTGGATTCGAGAAGATTTTGTCGGTCGCATCGAATTCGACGACTTCCCCGTTCAAAAAGAATGCCGTCTTGTCTGACACGCGCGCCGCTTGTTGCATGTTGTGCGTGACGATGATGATTGAATACTTTTCTTTCAACTCTTGGACGAGCTCTTCGACTTTGAGTGTCGAAATCGGGTCGAGTGCCGACGTTGGTTCGTCCATGAGGATGACGTCCGGTTCAATCGCGAGTGTCCGGGCAATACAGAGACGCTGTTGCTGACCGCCTGAGAGACCGTAGGCGTTCTCGTTCAAGCGATCCTTCACTTCGTCCCAAATCGCTGCTCCTCGGAGCGAACGTTCGACAATCTCATCGAGTACTTTCTTGTTTTTGATGCCGTGTGTCCGTGGCCCGTAAGCGACGTTGTCATAGACCGACTTCGGGAACGGGTTCGGCTGTTGGAACACCATTCCGACCGATGTACGGAGGTCTTCGACCCGATAGTCGCGATCGAAGATGTTGCGGCCATGATATAGAATCTCCCCGTTCGTCCGAACAGACGGGATGAGCTCGACCATCCGGTTCAACGTTTTAATGAACGTCGATTTCCCGCAACCGGACGGGCCGATGATGGCCGTCACTTCATTCTTTTTAATGTCTAGGTTGACGTCGATTAACGCTTGGTCGTCCCCATACCATAAGTTGAGGTTATTCACGACGTAGGCGCTGTCCTTTTGCATCACCGTCTCAGTCGGTTGAATCGTCGTAGTGTTCACGTTGTGAGCTCCTTTTTGTTCTTTTTGTTTCATCATCTCGAGAGTCCTCCTCGTTACTGCTTCGACATCAATGTCGGTTCGTATACTTGTTCCGGATATAGATTGCGGCCGAGTTCATCGTGATGAGCACGGTCATCAAGACGATGATTCCGGCTGCGGCCAAGTTTTGGAATTCAGCTTGCGGACGGCTCGTCCAGTTATAGATTTGAATCGGCAGTGCCGTGAAGTCAGAGAAAATATTGTTCGGTGTCGTTGAAATGAACGTCGCCGCCCCAATCATGATCAGCGGTGCCGTCTCACCGATTGCACGGGACACGGCCAAAATGATACCGGTGATGATCCCTGGGAGTGCCGACGGCAACACGACGTTGAACGTCGTTTGCCACTTCGAGGCACCGAGCGCGAGCGAGGCGTGACGTAGTTCCATCTTGACGGAACGTAGCGCTTCTTGCGACGCGACGATGACGATCGGTAAACTCATCAGCCCGAGCGTCAACGCCCCGGTCAAGACCGAGTTCCCAAAGCCCGCCGTCCGGACAAAGAACGTGAGACCGAGCAAACCGAAGACGATTGACGGGACACCGGCCAAGTTCGAGATGTTCACTTCGATGAACGACGTGACCCGATTTTTAGGGGCGTATTCTTCTAGATAAATCGCTGCACCGACCCCGACGATGAACACCATCGGTACGATGAGCATCATGAGCCAAAGCGTACCAATCAACGCCGGGTAGAGGCCGGCCTGGGCCGCACGGCGTGACGGGAAGTTCCGTAGGAAGTCGAGGTTGACCCAACCGCCACCTTTTGTCACGACGTCATAGATGAGCGTCGACAAGACGAGTAAGGCGAACACGAGACCCGCCAAAAATACATATTTAAAAATCTCATTTAATCGTAACCGACTCTTGATGCGACGGGAAACCGTCTCATGGTCGATATAGTTCTTTCCATTCTTGAACTCACTGTTCGGCAATGCCATATTAGTACTCCTCTCTGAAGCGGCGCGTCACCCAGTTGGCGAACAAGTTCATCACGAGCGTGAAGACGAACAATAACGCACCGACCGCATAGATACTGTAATATTCAATCGTGCCATATCCGGCGTCACCTTTGGCGATTTGGACGATATAAGCGGTCATCGTTTGAATCGCGTTGAGCGGGTTGAACTCGAAGTTCGGCTGCGATCCACCGGCGATTGTTACGATCATCGTCTCCCCGATGGCACGGCTCATACCGAGCACGATCGAGGCGATGATACCTGAGAGGGCGGCTGGCATAACGATTTTTACGGCCACTTCAAGTCGCGTCGCACCGAGTCCGAGCGCACCGTCACGAATCTTTTTCGGTACGGCGCTCATCGCGTCTTCCGAAATCGAGGCAATCATCGGGATAATCATGATTCCGACGACAATCCCTGGGCTGAGGGCGTTATAAATCTTTAAGCCCGGAATGAGCGCCTGCAAGATTGGCGTGACAAATGACAAGGCGAAGAATCCAAAGACGATGGTCGGAACCCCTGCGAGTACTTCAAGGATTGGCTTTAAAATCGTACGTGCCCGTTCCGAGGCGTACTCACTTAAATAAACCGCAGAAGCAAGGCCGAGCGGTACCGCGACGATCATCGCGATGACGGTGATCTTCAACGTACCGGCGACGAGCGCCCAGACGCCAAAGCGTGGATCGGCACTTAGCGGATACCATTCGGTCGATCCGAGGAACTCGCTGACCGGGACACGTTCGAAAAACTTGAACAGTTCAAATCCGAGCGTCAAGGCGATGCCGATGGTCGTAACGACCGACACGAATGCGCTCAAGAATAGTAAGAACGGCATGACTTTATCAAATACGTTCGTCGTACTGTATTTTTTTTGTTTATTGGATTCGATCATCTCTCGAATCGAAAAATCTTTGTTTGGTTGATTCATCTCGTGTATCGCTCCCTACCTCTTCATACTAGAAAGCACGGCGAGAAGGCGAGATCGACTCTCGCCTTCCACCGATTGCCTACTTATTCTCCGGCGAGCTCGTCGATGATACCGGCGTTCTCGTCGTAACGTGCCTGTTCCATTCCGACGTAGCCAACTTCTTCCGACAACTCGGCCGCGTTCTCGTTCAAGAATCGTGCGAACGCTGCAACTTGTGGTTTTTCGTTCAATGACGCGTTGTTAACGTACGTGTAAATCTCACGTGAGAGCGGGTAAGACAAGTCGTTGATTGTCTCTTGGTTCGGCTCTACCCCTTCGACCGCCAACGCGCGAAGCGTGCCTTCGTTCTCGATGTAGTACGCGTAACCGAAGAACCCGATTGCACCTTTCGTTCCAGCTACCCCAGTGACGAGGACGTTATCATCTTCTGACAACTGTGCGTCTTGACGGATGTCTGTGTCGTCAAGCACCGCTTCGTTAAAGAAGTCGAACGTTCCAGAATCTTTACCTGGTGCGAAGAATGTGATTTCTTCATCCGGCCAGTCCGAACGAACGTCTTGCCACGTCTTCACGTTCGTGTCTGTCCACATTTTGTTTAACTCATCGATTGTGATGTCTTGTGCCCAGTCGTTCTCAGGGTTGACGACGAGTGAAAGTCCATCAAGTGCGACCGATAGTTGTGTAAACTCCACGCCGTTCGCTTCCGCTTCCGCCGCTTCTTCTTCTTTGATTTCACGTGATGCGTTCGAGAAGTCTGTCTCGCCTGTTACGAAGCGTTTGAATCCGCCACCCGTCCCAGACACACCGACCGTCACTTCAACGTCTGGTTGCTCTGCCGAGAATTCTTCAGCGACAGCTTCCATGATCGGGAATACGGTTGACGATCCGTCCATGACGACTTTTCCTGAAAGTGCGTCACCTTCGGCTGCGCCATTTCCTTCTTCATTGTTCCCACAGGCTGCACCTACGAGTGCAACCGAAGTGATTGAAGCGAGTAAAGCTGATTTTTTCATCCAAGACATTTCTGACGTCCTCCTTGAGTTTGCTTTGATTTGTGTTGTAGCTTCCTTGCTCTGTCCTACAATTAACATCCTAATAAACTACTATTAACGAGAAATAAACGGAACGTAAAAGAATTGTAAAGACAAAAAAAGAAGCCACCGAAGTGACTTCTTTACTGGAGCTGTGCTTGGACGTCTTCTAAATCAAAGTACGCCTTCATGATGTCGTGTGCGACACGGATGTTGATCCCTTCTGCCTCGAGCCCTGGCATGATGATGGCCCAGGCGATTTCCGGGTCATCATACGGCGCCCAGCCGACGTGGTTCAAGTTGAGCGTCTCGATCGGTTCCCCGTTCGCGTTGCGCTTCGCTTGACCATCCGGCCCTTCTGCGATCGCTTCAGCGGTACCGGTCTTCCCTGCCGCCGTGATTCCCGTCTGTTGCAGGATACGAGACGTTCCGCTCTCGACCCCTTGTCGGAAGCCTTGGCGCGCCCGTTGAATGAATTCATCACGGATGTCGACTTTATTGAGCGCATTCGGTTGGAACGTGCTGACGACTTGTTTGTTCGACTCGTCGAGCGAACCCGGTTCGATGATTTCCTTCAATAAATGCGGTTGAATCCGGTATCCACCGTTCGCGAGCGTCGACGTATACTGCGCCAATTGAATCGGCGTATACGAGATGAACTGACCGATCGACATGTCCATGAGGAGCGTGACACGGTCCGGTACACTACGGAATCCGATTGATTCATACGGGAGGTCGATCCCTGTCTCGATTCCGAGGCCAAACTGTTTGTAGTAATGTTCCATCGTATTGAACGCCTCGGTCACGTTGTCTCCGACGATTTGGCCGGTCGAATAGTAGTCCGCGAGACGAAGAGCGATTTGGAACATGTAGATGTTCGACGACAAGGCGAGCGCGTCGAGGTCGTTAATGTTCCCCATGTTGTTACGATATGAAGATTTTAACGACGACCCAATCCGAATCGGGGTGTCATAAATGTATTCGCCTGGGCGAATGACCCCTTCTTCGAGACCGAACGCGACGGTCGCCCCTTTGATGGTTGACCCGATTTGGCTGGCACGGAGTACGGTCCCCGTCGAGACATCTTTGAACTCATTCGTCTCTAAATCAAGCTCTTGCCCTGACAAAGCGAGTAGTTCACCCGTTTGCGGGTTCATGACGACAGCGAACGCGCGGTCGAAATGAGGACTTCCCGAACGCCCGGCCCGAATCGCCTTCTTCAATATCTCGTCGACTTCTTTTTGGAATTCGATATCAGTCGACAAAACGATATCTTTACCCGGGTTCCCGCTCACGCGAGTTGGTTCCCCGACCGGTTCACCTTTATACGTTGTGAACACATCGTATGCAGGCGTCCCGCGAAGGACGTCTTCATATTGTTGCTCTAAGTAGGACGTCCCGACACGGTCGTTCAGTCCATATCCTTTCGCCTGATAAGAAGCTCGTTGTTCGGCCGGGATTTGACGATAGCTTCCTAAGAAGCTTCTGAACGTCTCATCGAACGGATATTCCCGCTCGTAATACGGTTCGACGCTGACACCAGGCAACAGTTCCAAGTTCTCTTCAATCAAGGCCATCTCTTTCGGTGAGGCCCCGACTTTAATCAGCTGCGGGTCGAGAGCGTAGCCCGACTCCATGTTATGTTTGATGGCGATAATCTCTTCTGTCGCATCATCAAACGTAATCTCTTCATCCGTGATTGAATCGAGCAATAATTGGTCGACGTCCTGATTCGATAACGCCGCCCGCTCTTCCTCGGACAAGTCGGCGAGTAGCGTTTGGACTCGTTCCTGGGACCGCTCTGGATCGATGGCGATCCAATAATCCTTGCGGTCACGCTCTGTCACTTTGCGATCTTTTTCGGGTACGTCCAAAATCTCTGCAAGTTTGAGGGCGACATCGAGCCGTTCATCCGCTTTCGTCACTTGCGAGCGACGATACATGACGGAGTAGTTCGAAATCGTATCCGCGAGCACTTGCCCGTTTCGATCATAAATCTTTCCGCGCGGCACCTCGTATTTGATTTTACTCGATTCCGTCTTCTGGACTTCACGGGCAATCAATTCCCCGTTGACGATTTGGACGACGCCTAATCGGAAGATGAGTGTCGCGAACAAGATGAATACGATAAAGAATAGTAAATTCAAGCGTAACGGAAGGTGGTTGCGCCGTTTTTTCGGTACGTTCACGCGGTTTCTGGCCAATTCCGTTGTCTCCTTCCTCAATCAATTTCTTCTATAAGTATAGGTGCTGTGTTAACTTCTATTTTCGACTCGTTTTTCACTATATCATAATTTGTTTACAAAATAATTAAATGTATAAAAAATCCCGAGATTCGACAGAATCTCGGGAAATCTGGTTATTTCGCGTCTGCGTAGAGCTTCGCCACATAATCCCAGTCGATGACGTGGAAGAATGCTTGGATGTAATCTGGACGACGGTTTTGGTAGTTTAAGTAGTACGCGTGCTCCCAAACGTCGAGTCCGAGAATCGGCTGAACGCCTTCCATGATCGGTGAATCTTGGTTCGGTGTCGATGTGACTTCGAGCTTGCCGTTTTTCACGACGAGCCAAGCCCAGCCTGACCCGAAGCGACCAGCTGCCGCTTTCGCGAACTCATCTTTAAACGCGTCGAAGCTGCCGAACGCTTCGTCGATTGCTGACGCGAGTTCGCCAGATGGCGCCCCGTTCTCATTTTTCTTGAGCAATTTCCAGAAGAACGAGTGGTTCCAATGTCCGCCACCGTTGTTGCGGACGGCCGTTTGAATGTCAGCAGGAAGTGAATCGAGGTTTTGAAGCAATTCTTCGAGTGAAGAATACTCCACGTCTTTTCCTTCGAGTGCATTGTTTACGTTCGTGACATACGTGTTGTGGTGCTTCGAGTGGTGGATTTCCATCGTGCGTGCGTCAATGTGTGGTTCGAGTGCATCGTATGCGTAATCAAGTTGTGGTAATTCAAATTTAGCCATAACTAAAATCCCCCTTAAATTTGGTGTGAACAACGTTCGTTCTAAATGTAACAGATTTGTGACGGCATTCTCAATTGTAATGCTTTACTCGACGTCCGCTTCCGGCAACGCCCATACCGAGATTGACCCTGCCGCCACTTTAAATACCCCATTTCCGTCTTCATCAATCTCGACAACCGCGTCGACCGTATTCGTCAAGTCGACCCATTTCTCTCCGGCGCGATGTTCCCCGACGAACATCTGCTTCTCAGCCTCTTCCGAGTTCGAGATGATGACGGCGCAGCCGGAGCGCTCGATTTCTTCCACACCATGTCGGACCCAGCCGATGACATGCTCGTTATCGAAATAGTCGTCTTGTTGGCCATACGCTTTCTCACGACGGGCGTAAAGGAGCGGGTCGATCGCTTCTTTCTTCCCATCGGACGGATGTGGTCCGTTGATGCCGTAGTAATCGCCATAAAACACGCACGGGTAACCGTCTTGACGAAGCAAGATTAGACCGTATGCGATTTGTTTGAACCAATCCTCGACCCATGATTCGAGCGCTTCGGCCGGCTGGGAATCGTGGTTATCAACAAACGTGACCGAGTGGAGTGGGTGTGACTGGACGAGCGTATCGTCAAAAATTGTCCGCATGTCGAACGATTCCCCTTCGACGGACGCGCGCTGTAAGTTGTAATGAAGCGGCACATCGAACAAGTCGACCTGATAATCGATGTTGTCGAGGAAAGCACGGCAATCTTCGAGCTCGGACTTCCAGAACTCACCGACGAGGTAGAAGTTTTCCCCTTTCTCATCTTTCATCGTCTGGCTGAACTCTTTAACGAAATCATAGTTGATGTGTTTGATCGCATCGAGCCGGAAGCCGTCACATTTCGTCTCTTCGATGAACCATTTGCCCCAATGGAGCACTTCTTCTCGCACTTCCGGATGGTGATAGTCGATATTGGCAAACATCAAGTAATCGTATACCCCGAACTCGTCATCGACGTTATCGTTCCACTTCTTGTTTTCCCCGAGAATGAAGAAGATGCCACTATGTTCCGTCGCCGCGTCGTAGTCCGTCCCGTTGAAATGATGGAAGTTCCACTTGAATGAAGAGTATTTGTTATTGCGTGCCTCGTAGTCGAATTTCGTCCACCCCTCGATCTCGAACGGCTCTTCAGACAAGACTTTCGTCCGGTCTTCCGGGTCGACTTCGAGCACGTCAAACTTCTCTGTCGCATCCGCCCCAGCCTTATGGTTCAAGACGACATCCATATACACTTGCATCCCGAGCGACTGGACGTGTTCCGTCGCTTCGAGCAGCTCTTGTTTTGTTCCATATTTCGTGGCGACCGTTCCTTTTTGATCAAACTCGCCCAAATCATACAAATCATAAATGCCATACCCTGTGTCCTCATTACTCTGACCTTTCGTGACCGGGGGCAACCAGAACGCTGTAATGCCAGCTTCTTTCAATTCCTCGGCCCGTTCTTTCAACCGTTTCCAATGCTTCTGGTCAGCCGGGACATGCCACTCAAAGAATTGCATCATCGTATGATTTCGTTCCATCTCATTCGCCTCATTTCATATTTTTCAAAAAACAAAATGCTAACGAATATTTACCCACATCTACGACTTTGAAAACAAAAAAAACAGCTTTCATATAAGAAAGCTGTCAACAATGGACCCTGTAGGACTTGAACCTACGACCGGACGGTTATGAGCCGTCTGCTCTAACCAGCTGAGCTAAGGGTCCTTATGAATAGCGGCGGAGGGAGTCGAACCCACGACCTCACGGGTATGAACCGTACGCTCTAGCCAGCTGAGCTACACCGCCATGTTGTTATACAGTAATAATATACTGAATGATAGACCCACTGTCAATCAAATTAAGAGAACTCGAAAAAAAACCTTCGTCCACGAGTGCGTGGACGAAGGTTAGGCGTTAGACAGTCATTTCGTTGTTGGCATCTTCAAGCGTGATTTCTGTGATGTTCATCGCATGGTCACCGATGCGCTCCAAGTTCGAGAGCATATCGACGAAGAACATGCCGGCTTGGCCGTCACATTCACCCGTATTGAGACGGACGACGTGATTTTTACGGAACTGACGCTCGAGCATATCGAGTTTCGCTTCCATCTCGATTACTTGTCGGGCTTCGTTCATATCCCCGCTAGCAAGTGTTTGAAGCGACTTTTCAAGCGTGGAACGAGTCAAATCGTACATCTCCGTCAACTCTTTTTGCGCGTCTTCCGAGAGTGTCACGCGAGTCGCCGTCTTGTAGTCAATCAATTCGATGATGTTTTCGACATGGTCTCCGATTCGTTCGATGTCATTGATTGCATGCATGAGCGTCTTATGTTCTTGTGATTCTTGCTCTGTCAAATCGACCGCAGCGAGTTTGACGAGATAATCTGTGATTTTCGCGTTGAGCGAGTTAAGCGCTTCTTCAATGTGCGCTGACTTTTCAGAGTGTTTCTTGTCGCCAGTCGCCATGTAATTGCGTGCCTCGTCCAAGCCAAGCTTCGCGAAGTCACCCATGCGAATCACTTCGTATTTCGCTTGTTCGACAGCGATAGAAGGTGATTGTTGGATGAAGATTGGGTCTAAATGCTGTGCCTTCGTATCGACGATTGAATCTTCGCCCGGTACGAGTTTCGTCACCATCCAAGCAATCGCTCCGATGAACCAGAACTGGATGAACGTGTTCGCTACGTTGAACGTACCGTGAGCGAATGCGATTTGCATTTTCGACTCGATGGCGAGAAGGTCTGTGATCCAGAAAATATATTGTGTGAAGAGTGGCAAGATGACCAAGAAGATCACTGTACCAATCAAGTTAAAGATAACGTGTGCCGCTGCTGTGCGGCGTGCCGCCACTGAAGCACCGATTGAGGCAAGGATAGCCGTAATCGTCGTTCCGATGTTGTCACCGAACAATACCGGGAGGGCTGCATCGAGTTCGATTGATCCACCCGCGTAAAGCTCTTGCAAAATCCCGATCGTCGCAGAAGACGACTGAACGAGAACCGTGAATACCGTACCGACGATGACGCCGAGGAACGGGTTTTCACTCATCGATTGTGTCAAATCGATAAAGTATTCGCTTGAACGGAGTGGACGCATCCCGTCACCCATGAGTTCAAGACCGTAGAAAAGTGCACCGAGTCCGAACATGACTTGTCCAAGATGTTGGAACTTTTCTTTCTTAAAGAAGAATAAGAAGACGGCACCGACTGCAATCATCGGAAGTGCGTATGCACCGACATCGAAACCGATGATGAACGCCGTGACGGTCGTCCCGATGTTCGCCCCCATGATGACCCCGATCGCTTGACGGAGCGTCATGAAGCCGGCGCTGACGAGTCCGACCGTGATGACGGTCGTACCTGACGACGATTGAATCAAAACGGTTACGATAATCCCGGCGAGTACCCCGAGAAATGGATTCGTTGTATACTTATCAAGGATGTCGCGCAGACGATTTCCTGCTGACTTTTGAAGGCCGTCTCCCATCGATTTGATTCCGAAGAGGAAGATCCCTAAACCTCCAAAAAACATGAATAACATTTCTTGCAAATTGTATTCCACGATTTTTGTACTCCTTTTGATTGTGAATTGGTTGTGTTTGCTTGGTTATTAATGCCCTACTCATTATGCCTTCTTCACCCGCCGAATGTAAACACGTTTAATGTTAAGGTTTTATTAAACCACTGTACTTGTTTTTATCTATTTTTTAAAATTGTATTATAACAGATAGGAGTTTCAACTTATGCTTACCTCGACTGCCGCTTTTTTACGCCATAGTCTCGTTCCTACGAAACGAGCGCTCAGACTACGTCTCGCCCCGCTCCACGCTTACATGCTCGCGAGTATCGGCTTCACCGTTCTCGTCACGCTCGTCGATTACATCATATTACAGCCTGATTTCTTCGCGCCGATGTGGCTGTTCTTACACGGCTTCGCCATCTTTTTCTTCTATATGATGACGGTCGCGTTCGTCTCGCTTTACGTCCAGCTCGTCACGAGAATGCGCCAACAGAAGGCTTGGCCGTATCGACAAGCTTGGCCGTATACAGTCGCCATGACGATCGTCCCGATGTTCATCGTGATTCTGCTCTATCATGCCGTACCTGATTGGTTCACTGGCGGACTGCTCATTCTCGTCGTCTATGTCACATGGCCGCTACTTCGTGCACCTGTCCCAAACAAAAGACAACCGAGATCCCGTTAACGGTCTCGGTTGTCTTAATGTATCGGTTGCAGCGTATGGAGGACGTCATGGACGTGTTGACTCTGCGCACGAAGTTCTACACCTGCGACGTGTAACGTCGTCTGTGCGTCGGAAAACACGTCGACTCCGTTATAAAAACTTTGTAATTTCTCTTCAAGTGCCTGCCCGACTTCTTCGAGCGGCTCAACCGCCCGCGCCATCTGTGACAGCTCCTCTCCCGTCGCTCTCGTCATCTCGCCAATCGCTTGATACGATTCGACCTGACGCCGGACACTAGCGTCAATCATCTCAATCCCTGACTCCAGTCTTGTCAATTGATCCCCTAAATCCCCGATGTCTGCATTGAATCGCTCTAAGTCCCCTAGTGTCTCATCTCGCTCGAATCGCATTGCTTCGATTGCCGAAACCGCTGAAATCGAGGCATCGTTCGTCACTTTCGCCAGTTGCCCCACTTCGCTCGCGACGACAGCGAACCCTTTCCCGTGCTCGCCCGCGCGAGCCGCTTCAATCGATGCATTGAGCGCCAACATTTTCGTCGCCGCCGCCATCGATACAATCGTTCGCAACGCATGTTCGGCCTGTTTTGACACGATTTCGCTTTCGAGCAACCGCTTTTGAATTGCATCTGCTTTCTGTTTGAACTGCTGACTCTCACCGTGCAAGGAATGGAAGGACGAACGTTCGTTCATCAACAACTTCACCAGTACCTCCGCTTGTTCGTCAACGTGTTGAATGTCTTGATTTAACTCGTCAATCTGACGTGTGACGTCGGTAAAACGATGCGTCGTCTCGTTCGTGTAAAACTGATAGGACGCACTCGTCTCTTCTAATGAAGTGGCCACTTCTCGAAACCCGATTAACTGTTCGGCGTTTCGTTCAAGCTGTTTCGTGAACGTAGGTAAACTCGACTCAAGTGCCATCGATGTCTTCGTCAAAATGTGAATCGAAGTGTTCCATAACTCAATCAACGTATTGTATTCTCGCTCGAGGTGCAACATTTCAGATGACTTAGCATACAAGTTTACAGATTATACGAGCAGGAAAGCCCATACCGGGCATAGCCCGCCTTTAGGCATGGGATGAACGTGAGTTCGGATGTGAAAAACATC